>NZ_JAAYFP010000082.1:0-3570 GCF_012728195.1 Candidatus Sordicultor fermentans | reverse complement strand
GGCAAGCGCTACAGGCACCTTTCAGTCTGACTTTTACCACTCCATCCTCTATATCCACCAGTTCCACATCTCCGCCCTCAAATTGGAGATAACCCCTTATCTTATCCAGAGCTTTTTCAACTTTTTCTCTCATTTTCTACCTCCATAGTATAGTTTCTCCATAAGTAAACCACCTTTTTATATTTTATTCCCCGTTGGTTATTTCGGGATACAGAGGAAATTTCTGGCACAGTTCCCTCACCTGGCTTTTGACCTGGTTGAGAATCCGGGAGTCATCTCTTCCTCGCAGGGCCTTATCCATGCATTCAGCAATGATTTCCATTTCCCTCTCTTTCATACCTCGAGTGGTACAAGCAGGGGTACCAATTCTGATGCCACTTGTTACCGCAGGTTTTTCCTCATCAAAAGGAATAGTATTTTTATTAACCGTTATCCCCACTTCATCCAGAATTTTTTCTGCTTCTTTTCCCGTTATCCCTGCCTTCCGCAAATCCACTAAAAGCAGATGATTATCAGTCCCTCCGGAGACCAGACGATACCCCCGCGAGCGGAGGCTCTCTCCTAAAACTTTAGCATTCTTAACTACCTGTTTTTGATAATCCACAAACTCGCGAGTCATTGCCTCCCGGAGCGCTACTGCTTTTGCGGCGATAACGTGGAGGAGAGGCCCACCCTGGATTCCGGGGAATATAGCCCGGTCAATAGCTGAGGCAAATTCTTTCTGACAAAAAATCATTCCTCCCCGAGGACCCCGAAGGGTCTTATGAGTGGTGGTGGTAACAAAATGAGCGTAAGGGACAGGGCTGGGATGAACTCCCGCCGCCACTAACCCGGCAATGTGGGCCATGTCCACCATAAAATAAGCGCCTACCTCATCACAAATATGGCGCATCCTTTCAAAATCAATGAAGCGAGGGTAAGCACTGGCTCCCCCCACTATCAAGCGAGGCTTAACTTCTTTTGCTTTTTTCTCCAGGGCCACATAGTCTATGGTTTCCGTGGAGGGGTCTACTCCATAGGGCACGAAATTGTATAACATTCCTGAAAAATTGACCCGGCTTCCGTGGGTGAGATGTCCTCCGTGAGATAAATCCATCCCCATCACTGTATCCTGAGGCTTAAGAATGGCGAAATAAACCGCCATATTAGCTTGAGAGCCAGAATGGGGCTGAACATTGGCATGCTCTGCCCCAAAAAGAGCTTTAGCTCTCTCTATGGTGATATTTTCCACCTCATCTACAAATTCGCAACCCCCATAATAGCGCCGATTAGGATATCCTTCAGCATATTTATTGGTTAAAAGAGAGCTCTGCGCTTGCATCACTGCTAAACTGGTAAAATTTTCTGAGGCAATTAATTCTAATTTATTTCTCTCTCGCTCTAACTCTTTTATTATCCAGTAATAAACCTCCGGGTCTAATTCTTTTACTAACTCCCACATGGCTTATTTTCTGACCCCCTGAAAAGACCCGTATTTTTTGAAATATTCCACCAGTCCCCCCTCCCTCAAAATATCAACCATAACCGGAGGCAGAGGCTGAGCTTTAATCTCTATTCCCTGAGAGTGGTCTACTATTTTTCCGGTAAGAAGGTCAATTTCCAGTTCATCTCCATCTTCTATTAGAGAGGTATCACATTCTAAAGCTGCCAGACCACAATTTATGGCATTGCGAAAGAAAATACGGGCAAAAGACGGAGCGAGGATCCCCCGGATTCCCGCTGCAGAGAGGGCTCGAGGAGCCTGCTCCCGGGAAGAACCACAACCAAAGTTTTTCCCCGCCACTATAAAATCGCCTGGCTTTACTTTCTCATAAAAATGAGGGTCAATGTCTTCCATCACATGTTTAGCCAATTCATTCATGTCTAAAGTTTTAAACTTATATTTCCCGGAGATAATATAATCGGTATTGATATTATCTCCGAACTTATGAGCTCTACCTCGCAAAATCATTTTATCTCACCTCAGATGTTTTCTGGGATCGGTAATTTTACCCTCTAAAGCCGAAGCCGCCACTGTGGCTGGAGAAGCTAAATAAATGAAAGATTGAGCATTGCCCATTCTCCCTTTAAAATTACGGTTAGCAGTAGAAATAACATTCCACCCATCTCCCGGGACTCCCTGATGAGTTCCCACACAAGGGCCACATCCGGGGGTAACAAAAACTCCTCCGGCAAGAACGATTGTCTCTACCCATCCTCTCCTTATCGCTTCCAAAAAGATTTCTCGAGAAGCAGGAGCAACAATGAATCGCACTTCTGGATGGATTTTCCTTCCCTCCAGAATACGAGCAGCCACTTCTATATCTCGCAGTCTTCCATTGGTGCAGGTCCCTAAAAAGGCTTCTTGAATGGGAACTTCTCCTACCTCCTCTATTGGTTTTACATTATCCACCTGATGAGGAAGAGCCACTTGAGGAGAAAGAGAAGAACAGTCTATATCTATAACCCGAGAATATTGCGCATCAGGGTCAGGAAAAACTGGTTGAAACTCCCGATTGGTCCTTTCTCTCACCCACTTTATAGCCTTTTCATCGGGAACCATAAGACCAGCTTTTGCTCCCACTTCCACTGCCATATTAGAAATGGTAAAACGTTCCTCTACTTCTAAGTTTTCTATAACCGGTCCGTGAAACTCCAGGGCCTGGTAAGAGGCTCCATCAGCTCCCAATTTGCCAGCAAGATAAAGAATAACATCTTTAGAAAATACTCCCGCCGGTAGTTTACCTTGCAGGTTCAAGCGGATAGTTTCTGGCACTTTAAACCACAATTCTCCAGAAAGCATTACCACTGCTAATTCAGTACTGCCCACCCCGGTAGAAAAAGCTCCAATCGCTCCATAAGTGCAGGTATGGGAATCAGCTCCCACTACCAAATCTCCTGGCACCACAAAACCCCGGGATACCATCAGTTCATGGCACACTCCTTCTCCTATTTCCATAAGCTGCACTCCAAACTTCCGGGAAAAGTTGCGCATCAGGTCATGAAGCCGAGAAACCGATTCTAAAGGGCTGGGAGCATTGTGGTCTAAAATCAGAATTATCTTCTCCGGGTCAAAAACTCGCTCTCCCTTCATCTCTTCAAAAGATTGGATAGCTAAGGGAGTAGTACCATCTTGCCCCATAGCTCTATCTACCGGAGCTATAACCAGGTCTCCTGCTTTAACCGGAAAACCAGCTTTGTTTTCCAGTATCTTTTCTGCCATGGTTTTTCCCATAGTATCGCTCCTTATCTAAGCTCCTTTTTACATTTTCCCATAATACAGCAAGGTTTTTAAAAAAGCAATGGGAATATAATAGGGGTTAACTACAAAAATTTCTACGATGATACTTCTATCCCATAAAGATAAGAGATGTTCTACTATCAGGGAAGAGTTCTTTCTAAAGAAAAAATAGAGCTCCTATTGAACTAAGATAAGAAAATCATGCAGATTCTATCCCACCAACAAAAAAAGCAGGAGATAAACTCCTGCTTTTTCTCCCGGCAGCTTCCTACTTTCCCACCCAGTTGCCCAGGCAGTATCATCGGCGTTAGAGGGCTTAGCTTTCGTGTTCGGAATGGGAACGAGCGTTT
>NZ_JAAYFP010000081.1:0-14181 GCF_012728195.1 Candidatus Sordicultor fermentans | reverse complement strand
CAAAAGTCAATGTAGTGGTAGTCACTATCTCTTATGGATTTAAAAATGAGGGCTGGATAATGGAAGAAGAAGTTAGAAAAGAATTGGAAGAAAAAGGAGCTAAAGTGCTTACTTCTATCCATGCTTTGGGAGATGATGTGAGTTCCAGTTTTAGTTCTCAAAAGGGAGGCTTTAGTGCCAATCAAATTGTAGCTGAGACTCTTAGAAGGTTTAGTCAAGGCATGAAAGTGGCAGTAGAAATTACCTTGATGGCTGCAGAGGCCGGATTTATCGATGTAGAAAAAGAAACCATATCCATAGGAGGTACTGATAGAGGAGTGGATACCGCTATTGTGGTAAAACCTGCCTATGCCAGAAACTTTTTAGATTTTGAAATTAGAGAGATTTTAGCCAAACCAAGAATTACCTGACAAACTATGAGGAGGCATTCTTGAGGGAGGAGCTCTTTTCAGCCTGACCTTCTCCCTGGAAGGACTTCCTTCATCTATCATGCCTGAAATTTAGCGAGGTAATAATATAGACTCCTCGTAGAATCATTCAGGAGTGACGCCCCGCCGTCATTCCTGAAATCTTTTATTGGGAATCCAGAGGTTTCTACCGAGGGGTGCTTTCTCCTCCCAGTAACTTTTGTTTTTTCGTTTTGGTCTTTCGGGGATTATAAGGGGGAATTCTTTATCACTTATACTGAGGGAGATCTTTTTTCTCCCTCCGTGGTTTTTGTTTTTTTATGCTTGTTTTTTTGGGTTTTTATGTTTTTCTGGGGGTTATAAGGGAAGTATCCCCCTTATAGTTCTCTTCTGTTATAATCCTTTATGAGGGTGATTTGTAGTTTGTATCATGATGGTTTTAGTGGTTTAATGTTGTTAAATGAGGGGCAGGTGAAAAGATAATAGATGCTAAGGAAAAAGGAATGGATGGAAAGGCTAATCTTCTGCCGGAATTAGAGAAATTAGTAGAGGATAGTAATCTTCCTCTTTATCTTCAGTTGAAGAATATCATTAAAGCTCAAATTATTAGCGGTGCTATTCAACCAGGAGATAAAATTCCCTCAGAAAGCGAATTATGTGAAAGATACGGGGTAAGCAGAATAACAGTGAGACAGGCTATTAACTCCCTGGTGCAAGAAGGTTATCTGTATCGCAAGCAAGGAGTGGGAACTTTTGTTACTTCTCCTAAGCTACGACGAAGGCTTCCTCGCCTTTATAGTTTTAGTGAGGATATGCGAGAATTAGGATTGGAGCCCAGCTCTCAAGTGTTAGAACAAAGGGTGATAGAAGCTGATGAAGAAATGGCTGAGATTTTGAAATTGCCCGATGGGAGTCGAAAAATCAACAAATTGGTCAGAGTAAGGTTAGCTAATGGGGAGCCTATTTTATTAGAGAAAACTTTTATTCCTTATTACCTGTGTCCAGATCTAGTAAAAGAAAACTTAGAGGAAGGCTCACTTTATTCTACTTTGAGAGAAAAATATAACCTTCTGCTTGATCATGCTTATGAAACCTATGAGGTGGGAAAGATTCGTAAAGAAGAGGCTAAAATTTTAAGATGTCAAGTTAGCCTCCCTGCTTTTGTTATTGAAAGGTTAACTTATTTAAAAACTGAAGTTCCTGTGGAATGGACTAAATCGATAGCGCGAGGAGATCGTCTGCGGTTTACGGTAAGACTGGTGGCTGATCAAGCTCAAATTCGTCGAGAAATAGAATTTTAGGAGGTTTCACATGGTTAAGACAGCTTTTTTAGGGATAGATTTAGGAGGGACCAATACCAAAGTAGCTTTGGTAGACGGGGAAGGGACAATTTTGGAGAGGAGCATAATCCCCACCCGAGCTATGCGGAAAGCAGAAGAAGTGGTAAAAGACATTGCCTCAGAGGCTATGAAGTTGCGAAGAAGGTTTGAGGAGCGAGGTTTCAGGGTGCAGGCAGCAGGTATCGGGATTCCTGGTCTTATCGACTGGGAAAAAGGGATTTGTCTTTTGCTCCCTAATTTTCCCAATAAGTGGAAGGAAATCCCCATCCGGGAATGGTTAGAAGAAGAACTGTCTTTACCGGTGGCAGTAATTAATGATGTGCGAGCTATAACTTTAGCTGAGAAAAGATTTGGAGTGGGAAAAGAAGTCCAGAGCCTGGTGATGATGGCTATTGGTACGGGAATTGGAGGAGGAGTAGTATTGAATGGCGACCTCTATATCGGTAAAGACGGGTCAGCAGGAGAATTTGGGCATATCACAGTAGAGCCAAATGGACTACGCTGTGGATGCGGTAGCAGAGGATGTTTAGAAGCTTATTCTTCAGGACCTGCTATGGTAGCACAAGCTTTACGAGCCCTGGTTCAACAAAATGATACTTTAATCCGGGATACAGTGGGGGATGACCTCAGTCGAGTTAACCCTAAAGTTATTGCTGAAGCTGCCCAGAAAGGGGATGGGGTAGCCATAGAAATAATTGAGCGAGCTGGTTCTTACATTGGCCAGGCTCTTTCCTGCATTTGTGTGGTAGTTAACCCGGAGATGATAGTTATTGGAGGAGGAGTGGCTCAGGCAGGAGAGCTTCTTTTTAAAAGCATTCGGCAGGGTTTACAAGAGAGGCTTTTTATGATTCCGGTAGATACTATTCAATTTGTGCCAGCGCAATTAGGCATGGATGCTGGAGCTGTTGGCACAGCTACCTGGGCAAAAGAGAGATTGGAAAAGGGGGTTATAGGATGAGTAATACTCTAAAAGTAGGAGTAATAGGCACTGGTTTTATTGGTCCGGCTCATATCGAAGCATCTCGTCGGACTTTTTTGGCCGAGGTGGTAAGTTTAGCTGATATAAACGAAGAAGTGGCCCGAGAGAAGGCCAATCAGTACGCAGTAAAGAAATACTATGGTGATTATCGGGATCTCTTGCAAGATGAGGAAGTGGAAGTAGTACACATTTGTACCCCTAATTATCTTCATTACCAGATGAGCAAAGATGCACTTCTGGCTGGAAAACATGTAGTTTGTGAAAAGCCTTTGGCTATGAATCGTCAAGAAGCAGAAGAGTTAGTAGAACTGGCTGATAAAAAAGGACTGGTAAATGCTGTTCATTTCAATATTCGCTACTACCCTCTGGTTCGCGAGGCGCACGAGATGGTTAAAGAAGGGGAAGTAGGGAAAGTGTTGGCCATTCATGGTTCTTATCTCCAGGATTGGCTTTTTTATGAAACTGATTATAACTGGAGATTGGAACCAGAGTTAAGTGGTGAGTCTCGAGCTATAGCTGATGTTGGTTCCCATTGGTTAGATTTGGTGGAATATGTCACTCAAAAGAAAATAGCGGAAGTTTTCGCTGATTTTGCCACTTTCCACAAAACCAGGAAGAAGCCTTTAAAGCCAGTAGAAACTTATGCCGGTAAAATACTGCAGCCAGAAGATTATCAGGATATACCTATTTCTACCGAAGATTACGCCAGTGTTTTATTACACTTTGAAGATGGGGCTCATGGAGTGCTAACCGTAAACCAGGTAGCAGCAGGCAGGAAAAATCGGTGCTCTTTTGAAATCGATGGTTCACGCTCGGCTATATTCTGGGATTCGGAAAGACCTAATGAGTTGTGGATAGGAAGGAGAGATCGAGCTAACGAATTGCTTTTAAAGGATCCTTCCTTGGTCAGTGAAGAAGCAAGGAAAATCATTTCTTTCCCTGGAGGACATAATGAAGGATTTCCCGATACTTCTAAACAGCTTTTCCGTGAAATTTATCAGTGTATTTTAGAAGGGAAAAGAGGAGATTTTTCTTTTCCCACTTTCACGGATGGACTTAGAGAAGTTGTTCTCTGCGAAGCTATCCTCCGCAGTGCTAAAGAGGGAAAATGGATTAGAGTTAACTAAAAAGAGGGTGAGCAAATGAGATTAGGTTTTATGACTGCTTGTTTACCGGAAATGGAGCTTGAAGAGATAGTTAAGTGGGCAAAGGAAAAAGGTTTTGGTATGTTAGAAGTGGCTTGCTGGCCTCGAGTTTTTGAAAAGAGAAGATATGCTGGTACTCAGCACATCGACGTAGAAAATTTTACTGAGGAAAAAGCACAGGAGATAAAAGAACTATTCCAGAGTAATCACCTGGAGATATCTTCTTTAGGCTATTATCCCAATAACCTGGATCCCGATCTGGAAAGTCGTTGTTTTTACCATGAACATTTGAAGAAAGTTATTCAGGCTGCAGAAAAGCTGGAAGTAAAAGTGGTGGGAACTTTTGTAGGGAGAGATCCTCGCATGAATGTGGAAGAATCTCTGGAAGAGTTTAAAAAGGTTTTTCCTGATTTAGTTAAATTTGCTGAAGACCACGGGGTAAAATTGGCCATAGAGAACTGCCCCATGCTCTATAGCTTAGACCGCTGGCCTGGGGGGACAAATTTAGCTACTACTCCAGAGATCTGGAGAAGAATGTTTGAGATGATTCCCTCAGATTATTTCGGTCTCAATCTTGACCCTTCTCATCTCATCTGGCAGCAAATTGATTATGTGAAAGCAGTTTATGATTTTAAAGAAAAAATCTTTCATGTTCATGCTAAAGACACTCGTATTGATTGGAATAGGTTAGACGAAGTAGGAATCTTTGGTTTTGGCTGGTATATAGATAAAGTGGCCGGGACGGGAGATATCGATTGGAACTCTTTCATTAACGCTCTTTATGAAGTGGGCTATAACTATGTGGTGAGTATCGAACACGAAGATAGAAGCTTTGAGAAAGACAAAGAAAGCAAATTGCGAGGTATTTTACTGGCTAAACAGCTGCTGGAGCCCTATATAGTGTAATTTTAGTTTAAATGCCAGGATTTAGTATTGGAGAACTTCAGACTTCAGATGATGGCTGAATAGTAGCGAGCAGGGCTCTGTCCCGGTTTTTAGCTATGATGAGGAGGAAAAAATAGTGGAAGTTAGAAGAATAGGGGTTTTGAGCGGAGGAGGAGATTGCCCCGGTATTAATGCAGTTATCCATGCTGTGGTAAAAAGAGCCGTTCTCCGCTATGGCTGGGAAGTTGTAGGGGTATTAGACGGTTTTGAGGGGATGGTAGAAGGAAAGTGGAGAAAGTTAGAATACAATGACGTTTCAGGGATAATGCCCCTGGGAGGGACTATTTTAGGAACTTCCAATAAAGCAGACCCTTTTCGCTACCCGGTGCATGAAGAAGGAAAGTTAGTTTTTCGTGATTTTTCTCAGAAGGTGATTGATAATTACCATCAAATGGACATTCAAGCTCTAATTGCCATTGGGGGGGATGGGACTTTTAATGTTTCTCAAAAGCTTGCAGAAAAAGGCTTGAACATAGTGGGAGTTCCCAAGACCATTGATAACGATCTGGGAGGAACTGATTTGACCTTCGGCTTTGACTCAGCAGTAGCGGTGGTTACTGATGCTGTTGACCGTCTTCATACTACTGCTCAATCTCACCACCGGGTTATGGTGGTGGAGGTGATGGGAAGATACGCAGGATGGATTGCTCTTTATGGAGGGATAGCAGGAGGAGGAGATATCATTCTCATTCCTGAGATTCCTTTCGACATAGACAAAGTCTGTGAATTCATCCTGAAAAGAGGAGCAGCAGGGAAGAGATTCAGTATTGTAGTGGTGGCAGAGGGAGCCCGTCCTAAAGGAGGAGAGATGGTGGTGCAAAAAATAGTAGAGGAAAGCCACGATCAGATTCGTTTGGGAGGCATCGGATATAAAGTAGGGCAGGATATAGAAAGAAAAACTGGCCTGGAGACAAGAACAGTAGTGTTGGGACATCTGCAAAGAGGGGGTTCCCCCACGGCTTTTGATCGGATTTTAGCTACTCGCTTTGGAGCCAAAGCCGTAGATTTAATAGCAGAAGGAAAATATGGTTATTTCCCGGCCCTCCAGGGAGAAGAGATTGTTCCTTTGCCTATGGAAGTGGCCATATCCAGCTTGAAAGTTGTTCCGCTGGATTCACCTCTCTTAGATATAGCTCGCTCTTTAGGGACTTGTATGGGAGATTGAGAGTGATTACTCGTCTTTCGGTTGCTTTAGATGTGGCTAAAGAAGTGGGGAAATTTGTGATGGACCACGAGAACCATATTCAAGAAATAAAAGAGAAAAATAGTCCTTTTGATGTGGTTACTGAAGTAGATAAAGAAGCTCAGGAGATGATAATTGAGGGGCTATCTTCTCATTTTGCTCAAGACCTTTTCTGGGGAGAGGAAAGCGATTATCCTCTGGAAGATTTTTCCTCTACCTGGGTGATTGACCCCATTGATGGTACCAGTAACTACATTCATAATTTACCCCTTTATGGTATTTCTATTGCTTATCTCAGAGAAGGGGAGCCGATAATAGGGGTTTTGGACTTTCCTCGTCTGGGAGAAACTTTCTGGGCAGAAAAAGGGAAGGGAGCTTTCCTGAATGGAGAAAGAATTCGAGCCTCAGATATAAAAGAGATGCACCGAACTATTGTGGGAACAGGCTTTCCTCACCAGAGTGCTAAGTGGCAGATTATGGAGCCTGTTTATGCTCAGATTGCTGCCGAGTGCCAGGCTCTGCGCTCTTTCGGAAGCGCTGCTCTGGGGGTGGCTTATGTAGCCTGCGGCCGCTTAGAAGGATATCTACAGCTGGGACTATCTTTTTATGATGTAGCAGCAGCGATATGTTTGGTACGAGAAGCAGGAGGAGAAGTCAGGGAGCTGGGAAACAAAGAATGGAACGTCAGGAGCCGTTCTATTCTCGCTACTAATTCTAAAATAGGGATGGAGAAATTTCTAAAAGATTTTTCTCTTTCCTGAGCGATTTTGGGGCTTAAAATAGTGGGGAGTATTTTTAACCTTCTAGGAGCAAGGTGTTTGGAGAATCACCGGGTATAATTACCCGGTGATTCTCAGCTTTTTTTCTGGTCCGACAATAAGTTTCCTCCAATTGCTACGTTTTCTGGAGAATTTTCCCGGATGGTTACGATAATAGCTTGAGCTGGCAATCCGTATACTTCTGTAGCCACTTGAGTTATAGTTCTCACCAGTTTTCTCTTTTTTTCGATATCGGGGATTGGTGGTCCTTCAACGGTAATATTGGGCATGATTTTCGCCTCCTTTTAGGTATTCCCCCCCCGATTATGGTAGTTAATCACAGAAACTATTATAATGTTCTTTACCTTTCTGTTCAATCCTCAGATGGCTGGCTTCCCTCGTGTGTTATCGTAAATCCCGTCACATCGCCGACATAGCAACCTCTTTTTTCTCCCTCTGGATAGTAAGAGGTTTTTTATAGTGAGGCATTCAGAAATGACGGGTGTGAGAATATTCCCTTTATTTTGTTATGCCTGAAATATTTTATCGGGAATCCAAAAGCTTTTAAGCACTGTAGACTCCTCGTAGAACCATTCAGGAGTGATGCCCCGCCGTCATTCCCGAAATCTTTAATCGGGAATCCAAAGGCTTTTAAATACTGTGGACCCCTCGTAGAGGCACTCAGGGGTGACGGATAAGGGGCAATAGAGGCACTCAGGGGTGACGACAAAAGGATGACAGAACCATTCAGGAATAATGTCTCCTTTTTCACCATTTCTGAAATCCTCAATTGGGAATCCACTGAGAGACACTTTTTTCCTCAGTAGGTTACTTTTATTTAAGTCTTTGTTTTTTATCTTTGGGGGGTTATGAAGGGGGAGTTCTCTCTGGAAACCTCATTTCTGATTGTTGCTTGTGGGGCTTTTATTTGCTATTCTTTTTTATATCTGTTTTATTTTGATAAGGTAAAATGGAAAAGTTATGGATTCAAGTCTTAGCTTGTTTGGTGGAATTTAGTTTAGTATTCAGTATATCCGGTTTTTGATGCAGAACCTTTTGATACCCCGAATTTTTCTCTAAAATTGGAGTAGAACCTCACAGAGGAAAGGGAGTAAAATAGGAAGAGAAATGATATATTATATATGTAAGTATTTAGCCATTTTCTTGTTGAAGGTTTTTTTCTCTTTTCGAGTGAAAGGGGTAAATCATATTCCCAGGCAGGGGCCTTGTATTCTGGTGGCTAACCATTCCAGCAATCTTGACCCCATTGTGCTGGGATGTGCCTCTTCTCGGAGAGTACATTTTGTAGCTAAAGAGGAACTTTTCCGTAACCCTTTAGTCTCCTTTTTCTTACGGCGTTTAGGAGCTTTTCCTCTTCACCGGGGAGAAGGAGATAAGGAAGCAGTGAAAAGGATTTTTTCTCTTCTTAAAGAGGGAAAAGTAGTAGGTCTTTTCCCCGAAGGAACTCGTAATCAGGGGGAACTGGGAACTTTCCAGAGAGGAGCCCTGAAGCTTCTTCTTCGCGCTGAAGTGCCAGTGGTGGTAGCCGGTATCCGGGGGACTTATGAAAGCCTGCCCCGAGATAAGAAGATACCCCGTCCTTTCCCCATCCAGGTGACCTTTTCTCCTCCTTTTGAAGTTAAAGGTTGGAGTGTGGAAGAAGTAGAGAAGAAGATCAGGGAGGAAATGGAGGTATTATTGAGTGATGAAGTTCAGTAGAGAAGCTTTTTTAGCGTTTATGTTTCTATTGATTATTTTTTCTGTGGCAGAGGGAGCTTCCTGGGAAGTAGAAAAGATAATTGAAGAAGTGGGGGGAGAGTTGCCTTTTTTAGATTATCCAGTGGGTATTCTGGTAGATGACCAGAATCAGTTAATTTTAGTTAATGACTGGGGTAATAACAGATTTCTTTCCTTAACCCCGGATGAACAGATACAGAAAGCTTTAACCGGATTGAATAGTCCGGCAGGGCTGGGAAAAGATGAACAACGGAATAGAATCTACATTGTAGAGCAAAAAGCCAATCAAGTGAGAGTTATAAATAGTGATGATTTCTCTACCTCTGGTTTTTTGAAAGCTAAAACTCCTCTACAAGAGCCCCGGGGTATCTGGATAGATGAAGAGGGGAAAATATACGTGGCTGATACCGGTAAATCTCGAATAGTGGTTTTCAGTCCAGAAGGGGAGGAGCTTTTCACCTTTGGGAAGGAAGGCATGGGGAATGATGAGTTTTATTATCCTCGAGGGGTGGCAGTAGATGGAGATGGTCATATCTGGGTGGTAGATACTCAACATCACTGCATAAAAGTGTTTGACGAAAAGGGTAATTTCCTCTTCCGTTTTGGTCAGGGAGGAGAAGGGGAAGAAGACTTCAATCAACCTCGCTATTTATTCATTCAAGGAAACTGGGTATTTATTTCTGATTATCGCAATCACCGCATAAAAGTATATAACCGGGAGGGAGTTCTCCAGGAGATAATGGGAGAGGAAGGGCGGGGTGAGGGAGAGTTCTCCTTTCCTGAAGGTCTCTGGATAGACAAAGATGGCAAATTATGGATAGCTGATGCTGGCAATAATCGTCTGCAGGTTATTGATGTTAACTTTTTAATCAACCCTAAATTGCATTTAGCTTCTTTGCTGGAAGAAGGAGAAAGTCAGAAATTCATGCAAGTGATGGAGAGACTTTCTCCCGAAGAAAGAGAAGACCCCGAGGTAGCTCGTCTGCTACTGGAGTTCTTCCGAAAAAGAGGAGACTTAGATAGGGCAATTTATCAAGCAGAGGACTTATTTCTGAATGATAGTGCAAATCGGGATTACTGGAAGAAAACTTTGGGAGAGCTTTACTACGAGAAAGGTGTCCATCTGCGGGAAGAAGGAAAATTAAAAGAAGCCCAGGAGTTTTTCCGTAAGTCCTGGCAGAGTGGTAACAGTCATTCTCTTTTCCTTTATCTCTGGACTTCCTTCCTCCTTCTGGGAGGCTCCAATCTTTTCATTCTCATTCTGGCAATCATTCTCTTGTTTTTGATTATGGTATTTTCTCGTTTGAGAAAAGGACATTATAGAGGGTGGTAGAGATGGTTAGAAAAGCGGCGGTAGCGGGGTATTTCTATCCCGGTCGGGAGAGGGAGCTCCGCCAGATGATTAAAGAGCTTTTTTACTCTGAAGCAGGTCCTCATGGAAAGGAAGAGGAGCTAACAAAATGGAAAGAGGTAAGTGGAGTAGTCAGTCCCCATGCAGGCTACATCTATTCTGGAGCAGTGGCTTGCTGGTCGTTTTACTCTCTTTCTCTGGCTTCTCCGGTGGATACCATAGTTATAATTGGGCCCAACCATCGAGGAGCAGGTAAAAGAGTAGCTTTAAGTGATGCCGATTTCTGGGAAACACCTCTGGGAGAAGTAGCGGTAGATCTGGAAGCGGTGGAATTCCTTGCTTCTCATTATCCTCTTTTTTCTCCCGATTCCCGGGCTCATCAACTGGAGCATTCTGTGGAAGTCCAGATTCCATTTTTGCAATATTTTCTTCCTTATCCCTTTCAAATTGTACCCGTTACTGTCTGGGATCAAACTTTGGAAGTAGCTTTAGAAATAAGTCGAGCTGTGCAAGAACTATCTCGGAAGCGTAAAATAGCGGTAGTGGCCAGTAGTGATTTTTCTCATTATGAGCCAGCCCAGGTAGCAGAAGCAAAAGATAGCCATGCTATATCCTGTATTGTTTCTTTGCAGACTGAGGAGTTCTATAGGGTGATAAGGAGGGAAAATATAAGCATCTGTGGCCCGGCAGGGATTGCTGCTTTGATGGAGTATCATAAAAGGCGTTCACAGGAGGAAGGAAAACTGCTCTTTTACTCCCATAGTGGAAAGGTAAGTGGTGACTATCAAGAAGTAGTGGGATATGCTTCTCTAATTTTTCCTGTTACTGCAGAATAAAAGCAGGTTATTTATCCTGGAGGGCTATAATTTGCTATAAGCTTTTTATCGTCCAATGTGCATTTTAAGTGAAGAGTCTTTTAAATTGTTTTTACTGGATTTGCTTCTGGATTCCGGAATTTATAAAGTTAGCTAAAAGTCAACTTTAAGGAGGTATGGTGATAATGGCAGCCACCAAATTAAGCATTATTGGGGCAGGAAGTGCAGCGTTTTCTCTGAGATTGGTAGGAGATCTTTGTAAAACAAAGGAGTTAGCCGGTAGTCTTGTATCCTTTATGGATATTGATGAAAATAGGTTGAACGCAGTGTATGTATTAGCTAAAAAATATGCTGAAGAGCTGGGAGTTGATTTGGAATTTGAAACCACTACCAGTGTGGAGGATGCAATAAGAGATTCATCTTTTGTTGTTAATACAGCGCTGGTTGGCGGACATAGTTATTTTGAAAAAGTCAGGCGAATTTCTGAGAAATATGGTTATTATAGAGGGATAGATTCTCAGGAATTTAATATGGTTTCTGATTATTATACAATCAGTAATTTCAATCAACTAAAATTTATGTATGATGTTGCAAAAATGATAGAGAAATTTTCGCCCAAAGCCTGGCTTTTGCAAGCAGCAAACCCTGTTTTTGAACTGACTAATTTAATATCCAGGAATGTTCCTATAAACATGGTAGGTATATGTCACGGTCATCATGCTGTGGACCACATGATAGAGGTTCTGGGATTGGATAAAAATAAAGTGGACTGGCAGGTTGCCGGAGTAAACCATGGAATATGGCTGACCAGATTTTTGTACGAAGGAAAGGATGCCTATCCTCTGATTGATAAATGGTTTGAGGAGGAGCTTGCAAGTTGGAAACCAACAAATCCATTTGATGACCAGCTATCTCCTGTGGCGAAGGATATGTACGAATTCTACGGGAAAATGCCCATTGGGGATACGGTAAGGAACGGAAGCTGGAAATACCATTACAACCTCGAAACCAAGAAAAAATGGTTTGGTGAACCATGGGGAGGAGTGGATTCAGAATTAGGCTGGAAGTGGTACCAGGAAAGGCAGGCAGAAGTTGCGATAACCATGCAGAAAGTGGCGAGATACTTCCAGGAAAATCCAGAAGCAAAATTGCTATCCCGGGAAACGTACGATGAAATAGTTTCTCTTGCAAAAGATGAAGTTAAAGAGGAATTTACGCAGGAAGTATTCAAAATTCTAGACCCGGAAAAGAAAAGTGGAGAGCAGCATATATTGTTAGTTAATGCTTTATTAAACAATGAGAAAGTTGACCTTGTTTTGAATGTGCTTAACAAAGGAGCGCTTCCAGGGATTCCAGACGATGTTGCGGTGGAAATTCCGGTTTACGCAGATAAAGACGGGATACATCCTTACCAGGTGGAACCAGATATTCCGGAAAGAATTAAAAAGATGTATCTGATGCCAAGAATTTTAAGAATGGAGTGGGCTTTAGAAGCTTTTCTGACGGGAGATAGAAGAGTCTTAGAAGAATTCCTGATAAGGGATCCCCGAACTAAATCTTATGACCAGGTGGTTAAAGTAATAGACGAAGTACTTGGTCTCCCTGAAAATGAAGAAATGAGGAAACATTATTCAAATTCCAGAAAATAGCCATCATTCCTTTTAAAAGTGCGAGGAAAAGTCTCTCCCGGGGCATGGATGTTACTCCTGTGGTCTTTATGCTCTATATCCTCGTAAAAATAAAAAAGAGAGAGCCGTTGGGGTAAGGTGCATTTTGTGAAAGATCTGCAGAAGGCCCTGAATTAAATCAGAACTCATCTATTGAGGATATGAAAGATAAATTTGAGAAAGAACACTGCTCTACTATCCTTCTCTGGATAGACTTTGTTTCCTTTTGGGGATAAACTATCTGTGTCAGGAAAATCCCCGGGAAAATGGAAGGCTGGAAGAAAATTTCCCATGGAAAGGAAGGATGATAGATGATAAAAGCTTTTGACCATGTTACCATCACCGTTTCTGACCTGGAGCGCTCTATAGATTTTTACCAGCGTGTTCTGGGGTTCAAAGTGTTGGGCATATTAGAGCAAAATGGCGGTGACTTTAAGATAGTGTATCTGGATGCCGGAGGAGCCACCATAGAATTATTTCATTTTAAGGAAAAGGGTAGACCTCTTACAGAGGCAAAAGACCTGGATATAGGAATTAAACATATTGGTTTTAAGGTGGATAACGTGGATGAAGCGGTAAAGAAATTGAAAGAAACTGGTGTCAGGTTCACTCTTGAGCCTTTTGATGCCACAGGGGGAGTGAGAATTGCATTTTTCAAAGACCCTGATGGTATACTCATAGAACTGATTCAGGGAGAGTTAGAGCTGCTCCCCTACAAAGAAAGCCAGTGAAATTATTTATAATATCCAGCTACTATTTAAGATAATAAAATTTGCCTTGTGGCCAGATGGGTGCTTCAGAAACGAACTATTGGCCGGTTGGAAGACCTGTTTATTAGAGCACTGGCAAGGCACGAACTTTATCACTAAGCTGGCCGCGGGTAAGCTACTGACTGCCTCTTGCCCGGAGATGCTTTTCTGTGAATAAACAGTGGCAATAAAAAACTCTCTTTGTCTACGCGTTGACAGCAAGGGAGTGTATAAATGTGTCATTCATGATGACAGATCTATACTTTTTACTTGTATTTGCCCGTTGAGATAGAATGGCTGATAATGCCATTTCTATCTGTATTTTTAAAACATGGTGAGCTGTGCTGAAATCGATGTAATACCTGGACTAAAAACCCGGTCTCTATTTTTCGGCTACATCGATAAGCGATATTGTGGGAAAAAGAGCGAGAAAGGTGTAATGGCTTGGTATTCTTGTAACCTATAAAAACTTTTTCTCCCCCCTATTGACGAAATGGAAAAGTGGTGGTATATTATTATTGCCATCGGTTCTGAGGAGTTAAGCCGGAGGATGGAAAAAAGAGCTTCTGTTTGAAAGATAAGAAGCTCAAAGCTTTTGAGTGGAAGTCCATCCTGAAATTTCTCGCCTGCGAGGGCGAGAAAGCAAAGGCTAAGGTTTATCGGAACCGATGGCTTTTTTTATTCCAGACTATAGGAAAAAACCTCCCTACAATCTCCAAGAAGCAAAAAAGGCAAAAGAAAGAGATCAAAAATACCCACTATCCGCGTTGTCATTCCTGAATGGTTCTATCAGGAATCCAGAGCTATAAGGAAAAATATCTCCTTATTACCCGGAAAAAGAATAAAACAAAAAATACAAAAGATAGGAAAGACAAAAACTACTGGGAGAGACGTCTTTCCCAGTATAGAGGCACACCCCCTATTGTCAAGAAAATGCCTCCTCCATACTTGACTTCTCAATATTTTTAGAAATCTAAGCAGGAAGTGGAATGCTGTCATAGATTTGTAAATTGTATATGAAGGGGAGTTTAAGATGGTTCAGCATCCGGTATTAAAGAAAGTAACCTTACAAAAAGTAAAAACATTAGCATGAGCAGGAAGAGAT
>NZ_JAAYFP010000080.1:0-1581 GCF_012728195.1 Candidatus Sordicultor fermentans | reverse complement strand
GCGAGGGCTTTTTGAGGTTCTCTGGAGGCGAAAATGGTTAATTTTAGCTATTATAGTAATTTCTGTAGCCATTGCTGGATACCTTAGTTTCTTTGCCATTCCTCCGGTTTATGAGGCGGAAGTGCTCATTGAGTTGCGCTTTCCCGAGCAGGTGAATAAACAAGAGGCTTATCGCCTGCAGATAGTAAATCCCTATTTTTTGAGCCAAGTTATTGAGAAGCTTCAGCTGGATCCTCAAAAATATGACCCCTTTTCCCTTCAAGAAGCGCTAAATGTAGAGATACTTAAGAACGCCAACTTTTTGAAGATAACAGTGAAAGACGGTGACCCTCAAAAAGTAGCAGACATTGCTAATGCCATTGCTTCTGAGTTCGTTGATTTTGCCATCCGTAGCACCCAGGAAGATATGAAGAAGGAGCTCCTCTCTTTAGAAGAAGGAATGAAAGAGTGGCAGAGTAAACTTGACGAAATTGGAGGAAGAATAAGAGATTTCCTGGCGCGGTCAGAAATAACAGCCCTTGAGGAAGAAGTAGAAGCTAAAAGAGGCCTTTTGGGGAGCTTCCAAAGGGACATTCTTCTAATCGATGTTCAGGAAAAAGAGCTTCAAGCCACTTTGGAAAAAGCAAAAGAGAAGTTGGAGAGCGAGCCTCCGTATTTGAAGCTACGCCAATCACTCTTTGGAAGTTCGGAAGAGGAGGGCATGGTGGGAGACTTTATCAGCGGCTTCCTTCCTCTTACGATGGAAAGAGAAGCAGCCAATGAGGTATATAACGCTCTTAAAGGACAAGTAATGAGTCTTGAAGCTCAGCTTTCGGGGATGGAAGCTCGAAAAAAGACCATGACAGAAGCCGCAGGAGAGGTGCAGACAGAGCTAAAAGAGCTCGAGAGCACTCTTTTAGAAAAAGCGATTGAACGTGATCAACTCCAGAGGGAATATGATTCTGCTCTTGAAACTTATGGTGCACTTATCCAGGAGTATGGGAAAACCCAGGTTTATTCTATGAGTGAGGAAGTTAACGCCGGAGTGAGGATTGTTTCTTCTGCCCTTCCTCCAAAAGAACCTATCTCCCCCCGCAAAATGCTCAATGTAGCAATAGCAGGTGTTCTGGGGATATTTGTGGGGATAATTGCTGCGTTTGTGGCAGAATACTGGGGAAAAACTGCTCCTTCTACTGAAGGATAAAAGCTGACCCACAAAAACCATTGTGTTCTGTCTCCAGAGGGCTATTGCGAGGAAAGCCAGAGGCCGACTATGGCAATCTCGTTTTTTATTTCTCAAGAGGTGCAAACCAAAAACAAGCCGCCACAAGAGGAGAACTATTGCTCTTGTGAGATTCTCTTCCTTCTTCTGGAGGGAGGTAGAGAAAAAAAGATTTTAGCAAACACTCTCGGTAGCTTTTGGACATTCTGAGTTGGTATAAACAGTATGAACACTTATACTGAGGAAGACGCTTTTCCTTTTTTGGTAAGTTTTACCTTTTCATATTTTTTAGGTTTTTCAGGGGGACTAGGGGGCGCCGCCCCCTTTATAGTTGGTTCACCCTAACCCTCTCCCGGGAAGGGCGAGGGAAAAATACATAG
>NZ_JAAYFP010000079.1:0-11367 GCF_012728195.1 Candidatus Sordicultor fermentans | reverse complement strand
GCTCCTAATCAAAGAGGCATCCAGAACAGCAAAAAGAGGAGGGGGATTCTTCTCTCCAAAAGGTTCAAGCTTTTCTAACCAGAAAAGGGTCTCTTCGTTAACTTCTCGCAAACCAACGAGAGCATCTACCACTAACCCCCGCCTGGAGCGAGCTTTTTCCACTTCCTCGGCAAAATTATCGTTTAAAAAATCTCGCAATTCCCCTACCCTATCGGCAGGTAACCGGAGCCCGGCAGCCATCTCATGACCACCATAACGAATCAGAAGTGATGAGCTACACTCTAAGGCCCTCGAGAGATTAAAACCTGCAATGCTGCGACCGGAACCCATTGCCACCCCGTCGATTTCAGTCAAAGCTATCACCGGTCGATCCAGCTGCTCACTGAGACGGGAAGCCACAATACCTAAAACCCCCTGGTTCCATTCTGGTCCTGAGATTACCACCACCTCATCCTGAAGATAAGCTTCGTTTTTCTCATCTTGAAAAACACTCTCTAAAACCTTTTCTTCTTCTTTCTTCCTCCGAGAATTCAAGACATCCAGATAGCTCGCCAATTTTATAGCCTCTTCATATTCATCGCTCAAGAGTAAAGCCAGAGCCGGCTGAGGGTCTTCTACCCTACCTGCGGCATTGATACGGGGAGCCAGAATAAAACCTATCTCTTGCGTCCCTATAGTTCTTCCAGTGAGGCCGGAAACTTCACAGAGAGCCCGGAGACCACAGCAGGGATTCCGGTTCAACTTTTCGAGGCCATAACGAACGATGACTCGATTCTCTTCCAGAAGAGGAACCACATCGCTCACCGTCCCTATGCAGGCTAAATCTATATATTCTTCTACTGGAATTACACTGGTCCCTCGATATTCACCATAAGCTTGAGCCAAAGCTAAAGCTATTCCCACCCCAGAGAGAGGAGAAATCATCTCCCGGGAATCTCTATCCCAGGTGCTTACTACACATAACTCCTGGGGCCAGAGGTCAAAATCAGGGAGATGGTGGTCAGTAATTAAGACCAGGATGCCTTTGTTTCTTAGCGCTGCAATCCCGGGTAAGTCCCTGATGCCACAATCCACTGTTACGACAAGATTGGGTTCTCGCTTTAAAATACTTTCTACTGCCTCCCGGTTGAGTCCGTAACCTTCTCGAAAACGGCTGGGTATATATATCTCTACCTCAGAAGAGAAAAGTCGCAGAAAACGGGCTAAAATAGCTGCAGCAGTTAAACCATCAGCATCATAGTCACCAAAAATAAGAATTTTCCCTCTTTCTCTAATCACCTTATCTAAAAGTAAAACCGCCTCTTTTAAATTAGGCAACTCCTGGAGTTTTTGCAAAAAAGAAAGATGAGGGTTTAAAAAATCCCGTGCTTCTTGAAGAGTGAAAACCCCCCGGTTCATAAGCACCCGGGCAATGGAAACAGGCATAGAAAGGGAACGAGACAAGCGTTTTAAATAACCTTCGTTCACCTTTCTAATCTGCCACTTTTTGCCCAAAGATATCTACCTCCGCAATGGCTTTCTCTCTTCCCATTCTACCCACAAGGAGCTAACTATAAAAATGGAAGAATAAGTACCAGCGATAAGTCCAATTAATAAAGTAAAGGAAAAGTCCCGAAGCATCTCTCCCCCTAAAATTAAAAGAGCCAGGACTGGTAAAATAGTGGTTAAAACTGTGTTAACGGTGCGGGAAAGAGTTTCATTGATGCTCCGGTTAACCAGTTCTCCAAAAGTTTCTCCTTTTTTGCGCAAAGCTAAATTTTCCCTTACCCGATCCATAACTACAATAGAATCATTGATTGAATAACCCAGGATAGTTAAAATAGCTGCCAGAACCGGAGCACTGAATTCGCGCTGGAAAAGAGAAAGCATCCCCAAAACGACCAAAGCATCATGAGCTAAAGCAACAATAGAGGTAACTCCGGGACGGAATTCAAAACGTATGGACACGTAAACGAGAATCCCGAGAAGTGCCACTAAAACAGCAGTGACTGCCATCCGACGCAAATCTGCTCCTACTGCTGGTCCTACATCTTCTACTCTTACCAGCTCCACTTCCCCAAATATTTCTCCCAGGATTTTTTCTACCTCATCTTGCTCCTCAGAGCTGAGCTTGGGAGAACGAATGATTACTTCTTGAGGAGAAAAGCGCTGCACTGTGCTTTTTGCGAGATTTAACCCTTCTAAAGCCTCCCGCACCTCTTCCACTTCCACCTCCCGGTTAAACCGAAACTGGAGAAGTGTTCCTCCGACAAAATCTACACCGTAGTTTAACCCTTGCACCAACAAGCTAATCAACCCTACTGCTATAATAATGATAGAAATGGTGTAAGCTAGGCGACGGTTTCCCACAAAATTCAGATTAGGATTTTTTATCAATTCCATTTATTTTCTACCTCCTGGCCCTTCAAGCTTCAAACTTGATCCATTCAGCAAAGAAATCTACTAAAGCTCGAGTAACCCAGATACCGGTAAACATGCTGCATATGATACCTAAAGTCAGAGTTACTCCCAGACCTCGCACCGGACCTGACCCCAGATAGAACATCATAACTGCAGCAATCAAAGTGGTAATGTTAGAATCTAAAATGGTGTGAAAAGCTTTATTGAATCCCGCTTCTATCGAAGCTCGCCAGGTTTTCCCTGCCCGGTATTCTTCTTTAATCCGTTCAAAAATGAGAACATTAGCATCTACCGCCATACCCACAGTAACTATGAAACCGGCAATCCCTGGTAAAGTCAAAGTAGCCCGCAAACTAATAAAAATAGCCAGGAAAAAGATAGCAAAAGAAGCTAAAGCTAAATCGGCCAGTACTCCCAACCACCCGTAATAAATTATCATAAACACTACGACAAGGAGAGCACCAACTACTGCTGCTCGGAGCCCATGAGTTATAGAATCCTGACCCAGGGAAGGCTCCACAGAGCGGTTTTCTATCACCTCTACCTTAACCGGTAGAGCTCCCGCCCGGAGTAATATTGCCAGATTTTGCGCTTCTTCTAAAGTAAACCCTCCGGTAATCTGCGCTTCTCCTCCCATTATAGGTTCTTGCACCACTGGATTAGAAATAAGATTGTCATCCAGATAAATCCCTATGGGTTTTCCTACATTAAGAGTAGTAGCCTGAGCAAAAAGCTTGGCTCCCTCTTCATCAAAAGCTATGGAAACTACCGGTCTTCCAAAGCGGTCATATTGCACTTGAGCGTTTTTAAGATGTGCTCCGGTTAAAAGTGTGTTACCATTTTCGTCTTTAAACTCCAGAAGAGCAGTACGTCCAATCACCTCCACTGCCCTTTGAGGATCAGTGACCCCCGGCAACTGAACGAGCACTCGACGCTCCCCCTGCCGGGCAATAACCGGCTCTGCTACACCTAACTGGTCTATCCGGTTACGGATGATTTCTACCACTCTTTTCACTGCATCGCTGTCTACAGGAGCCTCAGGAGTATCCACACACTCAAGCAGAATGTGAGAACCTCCCTGCAAATCAAGACCCAGGCGAATTTTCTGCTTTACTGGTATAATAACCACCAGAGATATCACTACTAAAACTACAGATACAATTAGTCTCCAGGGTAAATTACCTCTTCTCAAGTTCTTTTCCTCCCCAGCCGGCTTCTGATATTATTAATTATAACCTATTCCTTAGTGGCCACAGCACTCTTGGAAAAGCGAATCTTGGTATTTTTGTCTACTTCCAATAATATATCATCTTCATCCACTTCAGCTACCGTTCCATGAATTCCTCCTATTGTGACCACTTTATCTCCCTTTTGAATGCTATTCAACAGCTCCATCTGTCTTTTCTGTCTCTGCTGTTGAGGACGGATGAGAAGAAAGTAGAAGATAAGGATCAGAAAAATAAGGGGAAAAAGCTGAGCAATAATGCTGGGCGCAGCGGGCGCAGCAGGTGCAGCAGCATCAGGTACTTCATTAGCAGCGTGAGCCAGAGAAATAAACCAGTTCATCATCAATCACTCCTTCTTTATTTTTTAGAAAAAGAAGAGGAATTACTTTCATATCCCGCCAGAAACTCCTCGGCAAATTCGAGAAAATAACCCTCTCTTAAACTTTTCCTAATATTTTCCATCAACTCTACCATAAAATATAAATTATGTATAGTAGCCAACTCGCTGGCCAGTATTTCCTTACATTTAAACAGATGCCGCAGGTAAGCTCGAGAAAAATTAAGACAGGTATAGCAATGGCACTCTGCATCTACGGGACGAAAATCCCGAGAAAACTCCTGCCGACCAATATTAACTTTGCCCTGATGAGTTAAAAGGCAACCATTTCGGGCATTGCGAGTAGGAAGAACACAATCAAACATATCTATACCCCGGCGCACTCCCTCTATTATGCTCTCTGGTGTGCCCACCCCCATCAAATAACGAGGCCTATCATGAGGTAAAAAGGGTTCCACTTTTTCAATTATCTCATAAGTGAGAGGAGGGGGTTCACCCACACTCAAACCTCCCAGAGCATATCCAGCGAAATCCATCGCCACCGTCTCTTTAGTGCAATAAATTCGTAAATCCTCATCCATCCCTCCCTGGATTATACCGAAAAGGAGCTGATGAGGAGAAGAAAAAAACTGTTTGCTTCTCTTTGCCCACTGAAGAGTCCTCTCTGCTCCGATGCGCTCCTCGTGAGAAGAAGCTGGAAAGCCAATGCACTGGTCCAGAGGTACCACAATATCTGCTCCCAGATCCATCTGAATTTGCAAAGCTACCTCAGGAGTGAAACGGTGGAGAGATCCATCTAAGTGAGAGCGAAAATACACTCCATCTTCGTCCACATCCACGAGATCAGTCAAACTAAACACCTGAAAACCACCACTATCAGTTAAAAGAGAATAAGGCCAGGAAATAAAGTGATGCAAACCCCCTGCTTCCTTTACCACATCTTCTCCCGGCCGGAGATGGAGATGATAAGTGTTGCAGAGAAAAATCTTCACTCCCATTTCTTCCAAGCGATCTGGAGCAATAGCTTTCACCGTCCCCTGAGTTCCTACCGGCATAAACACCGGTGTTTCTATTACTCCATGGGCGGTATGTAATAGCCCCAGACGAGCTTGGGAATAATAGTCAACAGCTAAAAGCTCAAAATTTTCCAAACTTCACCTCTTATTTTATGAGCATAGCATCGCCAAAGCTAAAAAAGCGATAATTGTTTTTGATAGCCTCTTCGTAAGCTTCCTTCATAAAGTCGGTTCCGGCTAAAGCGCAAACCAGCATAAAAAGGGTGGAGCGAGGGAGATGAAAATTGGTAATCAGCCAGTCTATCACCTGAAAATGAAAACCAGGATAGATAAAGAGATTCGTCTCTCCTTCCATGCCCTTTAAGGTGCCAGACCGCTGCCAGATTGACTCCAGAACTCTCACCACCGTTGTTCCCACTGCTACTACTTTGCCTCCCTTTTCTTTAGCTTCGAGAATAGTTTGTGCCGCGCTTTCTGTGAACACAAAATACTCCGAGTGCATATTGTGGTCTTCTATTCTCTCTTCTTTAACCGGTTGAAAAGTCCCCAATCCCACGTGAAGAGTAAGAGACACCACCTTTACTCCTTTTTCTTTTAATTTTTTCAACAAACGAGGAGTAAAGTGCAAACCAGCAGTAGGAGCAGCTACTGACCCGGGAATGCGAGCATAAACCGTTTGATAATCCTCTAATCTTATATTCCGATTCTTAACATAAGGAGGAGTAGGAGCTTCACCGAAAGACTGGAATAAATTCTCTTCTTCTCGGGGAGAAAAAAGAGGGTTAACCAACCACATTCCGTTATTCTGCCCTTTCACCATCCAGCTAAAGTGAGAGTCTTTTTGTAATCTGAGAATCTGACCCACCTTTATTTTTCGAGAAGGACGCAAAAGACACTCCCAGTCCTCTCCCCGGTGGCGCAGAAATAAAATTTCCACCTTTCCCCCGGTTTCTTCCTTATACACCCAGAAACGAGCAGGCAAAACCCGGGTATCATTTATCACGAGAACATCGGGAGGCTCTAAATATTCCAGTACCTCATAGAAAAGGCGGTGCTCCCACGTTTTTCGCTCTCTATCCACCACCATTAATCGGCAATGGTCTCGAGGATAAAAAGGCTCCTGAGCAATCAGCTCTGGAGGCAGAGAAAAATCAAATTCGGAAACTAAACTACTCACTTAAAAGTCGTCCTCTCTATCCGGCAACCAGGAAAATAATGGCTGAGTATCTCTTCGTAAGAAAAACCTTCCTCCGCCATACCTTTTGCTCCCCACTGAGAAAGACCCACTCCATGACCGTAACCTTTTCCCTCAAATATAAAAGCAGTACCTTGAGAAACAACTTCTTCCTCCACCACTATCCGGGGAGGAGGAGAAATACCTTTTTTCCGGTTTCTTTCTTCTTCTCTCATTTTCAAAAAATTGATTATATCATCTAAGTCCCAATCTTTCTCCATCCATTCATCATAGTCAAAAGAAGAAGATGACAATGATGATGACGAAGAAGGAAAAGTTTCTTTTCTCACTTTTTGCTCTTTTTCCTCTTTTTTCATTGCAAAAAAAGTGCTGGGGAGCTTTTCCCAGCCTATAGCTTCTCGAAACCGGGAGGCAGGAAAGGAAAACTCACCATCTGTAGTTATCACTTCAACTTCTTCCACTCTCCCCTCCGAGGAAGAGGATAAACGAATATCCAGAATTTCTCCCTGGATGAGGCGAGCTTCTCTCAGGCTTTCTTCCAGTTCTTCTTTTGTAAATTCCACTCTCCAGGATGAGTGAGGGGCATTCCCTTCCCAGGGGGAAGCAACTTCCACAAGATAGGGCACCTCTCTCCCCCACACATCAAGAGCACTTTCAGTAAAGCCACCACTTTCTGAATGAAAAACGGCTGAAGCTAACTCGTTCTGGTAAGTAAGTACTAACCCTTTAGTCTCTTCCACCAGGCGATTGGTAACCGGATCTTCAGCATTAATTCCTCCGTAGCGCTGACAATGGTCGGTAGCACAGAAATTGAAACCCTCTTCCTCGTGACGTCGCAAATTTTTCAAAGCATAGGTGCGAGAAACTATAATTTGAGCTTTGAGAGCTTCCACAGGCCAGGCAGGACTCAATTCCAGCTTCATAGTGCCTTTGATATAATCTTCAACAGGGAGCTGATTTATCACTAAAATACCATCGCTTGATGCTTTCACAATAAAACTTCCCCGATAGGGTCTTTTACCCCACAAAATTGGTTCTTTGCCTTTAGGATATATATAAACTTCAGAGGAAAGGATGTTTTCTTCTTCCCATTCTACCTTCCCTCCCTTTTCCCTGAAGTGAACAGGATAAGAAGAAGGAACAGAAAAATAACGCTTTCCTATTTCTATTTTTAAGCCTCCGGAGGAGCTAAATACCGCTTCTTTTGCTTTATTCAAATTAACTTTCACTTCCAGTTCTTTTCCCCATCCCCAGGCCCCATTCATACAGACAAAAAGAACCAAAAATATGAGAAGGATAACTCTTTTTCGCATTTTTTCCTCCTAACGCCTGAAGAAGAGAGCAAAAAGAAGGCTGAGAACCACGCTGATGATGATGCAGGTTGTAAGGGGAAAATAAAAGACAAAATTACCCCGCCGATAAACTATATCGCCAGGCAGGCGCCCCAGTTTATTTATCCCCGGAATCCGGGGTACAATGAGCAATAGAACTCCCACCACTATGAATACCAAACCCAGAATTAAGAAAATTTTAGCCCAGTAAGACGTTTCCATAGCCTCCTTTTTACTCCTTCATATTTACTGAAAATACAACCGCAATAATTCTGCCGATAAAGCTTCAACTCCCTCGACCGGGTCACGCTCTGACGAAAACCCTCCCGAAAATCTCGGACCAGAAATTTAATACCCAATTCTTCCTCAATTTGTTTCCCTACTTCCCAGATGGCTGATAAATCTTGATAAGGACTGATAGTTAAGGTGGTAGTGAAAAATTCAAAACCCCCTTCTTTTCCCCACTGAGCCACTTTTCGCAACCGCAGAAAATAGCACTTAGGACAGCGATTTTCTGCCTCAGTAATGAGAGAAAAATATTCCAGAGGGTTGTAAGGAAAGGGGGCTTTAAGAACCTTCCCCTCCCTCTCCAGGTACAAAACCAGGGTTTCATAACGACGAGCATATTCATCAAAAGGATGGATATTGGGGTTATAAAAAATATTTACCACTTCCCATCCTTCTTTTTCTAAAGCTTCGTTAACGTAGGTGGCACAGGGAGCACAGCAGGTATGCAGCAGAATTTTATCACCCAATTTCTTTCACCTTCTGGAGATATTGGCGACCTCGAGCAGTTATTATTCTCCCTCTTCTGGTCCGGGCAATAAAACCTAATTTTAGAAGAAAAGGCTCACAAACCTCCTCCAGAGTAGCAGGATCTTCTCCTAAAGCGCTGGCAATATTTTCAATCCCCACCGGTCCTCCTTGATAATGTTTAACCAGCACCTCTAAAAATTTTCGATCAAAGTCGGTAAGGCCTACCTCATCCACCCCTAAGTGATTAAAAGCCTGTTTTGCTATTTCTTCATCTATTATTTCCCTGCCAAAAAACTGAGCAAAATCTCTTACTCTCCGAAGCAGACGATTGGCAATCCGGGGAGTGCCACGGGAACGATGAGCAATTTCTTCTGCTCCCCCGGGTTCGATCTCCACTCCCATAACCTGTGCCGACCTCTTCACTATTTTAGAAATTTCCTCTTCTTGGTAAAAATCCAGCTTCTCCACAATACCGAAGCGATTGCGCAAAGGAGAGCTGAGAAGACTCACCCGGGTAGTAGCTCCCACCAGAGTAAAAAGAGGCAATTGAATGCGTATACTTCTCGCTCCCGGGCCTTTTCCCACCACAAGATGAAGAGCAAAGTCTTCCATAGCACCGTAGAGAATCTCCTCGCAAGGTGGAGGAAGGCGGTGAATTTCATCGATAAACACTACTTCCCCCGCAGAAAGCGTACTAAAAACAGAAACTAAGTCTCCGCCTCTTGTAAAAGTGGGGCCAGATAAATAGCGAAGGCTGGTGTTCATCTCGTGGGCGATGATATTAGCCAGGGTGGTTTTACCCAGACCAGGAGGACCAAACAATAGCACATGGTCTAAGGGTTCACCTCTTGAGCGAGCGGCTTGAATGTAAACCTGGAGATTGGACTTAACTTTTTCCTGACCGACAAAATCAGCTAAACTTTGCGGCCGTATGAGAAAATCGTCCACTGATTCTCTTTTCAAACCCCACCACCTAACTTGACTAAAGCCTCCCTGACCCAGGTCTCCACATCTGCTCCTTCTTTAACAAGTTCATTCCATAAGTCATCAATCACTCCTTCGATTTCTACTGGACGGTAACCCAGGCGAGATAAAACCTCTCTAACCTCCTCCACTGTCCCTCCCAAACGCTCCTTGCCCTCTATTTTCCACCCTTTCTTCAAAAAGCGGGGTTTTAACTCCAGCACCAGCTTCTTTATGGTCTTGGAGCTGAGGTTGGTTCTGGTCTCTAAAGTTGAAACATCTTCATTCAAAGTTAACTCAATTAAGTCTTCCCATTTTACCCGAGAGAGGATTTTAAAAGCAGTACGGTGACCAACACCTCTGACTTCCTGCAGCTGGTCAAAAACTGACCTCTCCTCCTCTTCATCAAATCCATAAAGGGTGAATTCTCCGTTCTCCCTCATAAAAACGCGCAAAAGAAGACATCTTTCTTCTCCAATATCCCCGGGAAAAACGAAAGGAGTGACTTTCAGGCGGAAACCAAAACCGTTAGCCTCTACCACCCAATCTTCTTCTCCTGTTTCCACCACTTTTCCTTTAAGATAATCTAACATTTCCTCTACATCCCGAACGGAAGGCGTGACAAATAGCCACTGCCAGGGCATCGGCCACGTCATCCGGATTAATTTCTTCTTCTATATTTAAAATTTGCCTCACCATATAAATAACCTGATTTTTAGTGGCTCTTCCGTAACCCACTATGGATTGTTTGACTTCAAGTGGTGTATACTCATAGACCGGCACCTGATAAAGAGCAGCACATAATAAAACTATCCCCCGTGCTTCTCCCACAGCAATAGCAGTTTTGGAATTCTTATTAAAAAACAATTCTTCCACCGCTATCTCCTGAGGGGCAAACTTCTCGATTACTTTCTTTAAATCCTCAAAAATGAACTTTAATCTTGTACTGGCGGGGAGTCCTTTATCAGTGGCAATAAAGCCATAATCTACCACCTTAAGGGAATTACCCCGAGCAGAAGACTCTATAACCCCAAAACCGGTGATAGCGGTTCCCGGATCTACTCCTAATATATGAGCACTCTCAGGCATTAGCTACTCAGTGATTCTAAAATCTCATCCGCTATTTCAAAGTTAGAATAAACTTCCTGCACGTCATCATGCTCTTCCAGGGCATCAATAAGCTCTAGAACCTGCTGAGCAGTTTTACCCTCCAGATTCACCCTGGTTTTAGGAAGCATGGTAACTTGAGCCAGGACATAAGGTATACCAGCATGCTCTATAGCTTCTCTCACCCGGTCAAAATCAGAAGGAGGAGTAATCACATCTATGGTGCTCTCTCCCTCTTCTATATCTTCCGCTCCAGCTTCAATTGCCACCATCATTAGCTCTTCTTCATCTACATCTTCTTTTTCAAAACTAATAAGACCCTTGCGTTCAAAAATCCAGGAAACAGAACCACTTTCTGCCAGTGTCCCTCCCCGACGGGAAAAAATATGCCTTATTTCAGCAGTGGTTCGATTGCGGTTATCAGTTGTGGCTTCTACCATTACAGCCACTCCTCCTGGCGCATATCCCTCATAAATAACTTCTTCGTAATTTACTCCTTCTAATTCTCCAGTGCCTCTTTTAATTGCTTTTTCGATGTTTTCTTGAGGCATATTCATCTCCCGGGCTTTCTGGATAGCAATCCGCAGAGAAGCATTAGTTTCCGGGTTTCCCCCTCCCTGACGAGCAGCTACCGTAATAAGGCGGGTGACTTTGCTGAAGGCCTTACCCCGAGCCGCGTCAGTTTTAGCCTTTTTGTGTTTTATTTGTGACCACTTAGAATGTCCGGACATACCTTCAACTCCTTAAAGAAACTTTACCCCATTTTATCACATCTTTTTCCAATTTGCAGGAATTTCTTGACTCTTTGCTACCCGAAAGGAAAGATTTCAGCGGGTGTGGCAATCGCTTCTCCGGAAGGGGAAAGGAAAGAAAAAAAGAGTTGAGGGTTTCCCTTTTTCGTCATGCCTGAAATCTTTAATCAGGCATCCACATCATCCGTCATTCCCGAAATCTTTTATCGGGAATCCATGTTTTTAAATAATTTAGACCCCGGCTTAAAGATTGCCGGGGTGACAAAGAGGGGGGAATCCAAATG
>NZ_JAAYFP010000078.1:0-31359 GCF_012728195.1 Candidatus Sordicultor fermentans | reverse complement strand
AGAAAATGGTTAGTGGGCGACTAGTTCAGAGGGAGAATGCTTCCTTGACGCGGAAGAGGCCACTGGTTCGAGTCCAGTGTCGCCCACCAGAAGTAGATAAAAGAAAAAAAAGCCTTCCTTAAAGGTTTAAAAAATTTCCCTCCCCTTCTATCAATAGTCCATGGTCTTCTTTCGTATTAAGTATCCATCTATCCTGTAAACGGCAATAAGGGGGCGAAGCCCCCTTATAACCCCCGAAAAAGCAAGAAACATAAAGACAAAAGAAAAAGATCAAAATAACCCGGAGAAAAAACCTCCGCGTCCGTCATTCCTGAATGCGCTAATCATTCCTTCAGCCGTCATTCCTGAATGTCTCTATCAGGAATCTAAATTGTTTCAGGATGAAAATATCTGGATTCCCGATTGAAGATTTCGGGAATGACAGAACAGACAATAAGGGAGCAGAGCCCCCTATAATCCCCGAAAGACAAAAACTAAAAATAAAAGGCAAAGATTTAAAAAAACAAAAAGCTGCAAGAATAGACCTCATGTTTTCATTGTCATCTGGTGCTGCAAAGCAGCATGAGCGTCTATCATTGGTTTAAGTGGTGGGCTACTTAATTAAGGCTTTCATTAGGAGAGGGATGACTTTTACCTTCACGGCTGACTGTAAGTATGCTTGATGCGGGTATTAGCTTTTGTATGCTTAACTATTAAATGCTTTTATGGCATTTTCTGTTGTTAATTTTCTTTTCTCTAATGTTTTCTCAAACATTTCTTTTACTATTCCTGGTAATTTCTCATGTATTACCTTTGTACCTTCTTCCGTAATTCCGCCTTTAGTAGCAACTCTGGTAATAACCTCTTCGAACGATAACTTATTTTCCAGCATTAACTTGCTCGTTCCCATCATTGTATTTAGTAGCATGTTTGTTATCTGTTCTTCTGGTATTTTGGTATGTTCTTGCGCTACAACGACAATTTCATTGAATATTGCTGCAATGAATCCTGGCATGCAGCTTACCACCTCTGCTCCTATTCCCATTTCATTTTCTGGAAGCTCTATTACTTTTCCAAATGTTCCCAATATTTTATTTAATACTATTTCATCTTCTTTGGTTACTTTACTATTATGGCATACTAATGTTTGTGATTCATTTACTTCTGCGGTAACGCTTGGAATTACCTTCGATATTTTATTATTTTTACATACTGTTTCTATTTGTTCGAATAAAATACTTCCGTTTAATGAAATGATATGTTTGCTATTATCAAGCACATCTCTTATTTCCAGCAGAACGGTCTTTATATCTGATGGTCTTACGCAGATGAAGATAATATCTGAATTTTCTGCTGCTTCTTTGTTTGTTCTGCAAATATGCATATTCTTATACTTTTCTTTTAAAACTTGTATTTTTTCAAGTGTACGGTTTGCTACGAATAAATTGTCTTCTGGTATTATTTTAGAATTGATTATTTTTTCCAGAAGCATTTTTCCCATGCTTCCGCAGCCAATTATTGCTATTTTCTTTTCCATAATTTTCTCTTGTCCTTTTCTTCATTCAGCGCCTAAGGCGTCAAGCTAACATTGATTATACCTACTATTCATAACATCCGTCAATTTAGAAATGCAAGAGTGTTTTTGAATCTTTTGCGGTTTGGCTAACAACAAGCTTGTTGCGTTTAAAAACTGTCTGTTAAAGAACGTCTGTTTAAAAAGCCGTGCCTGGAAAATGTCCATTTAAAAACCATCCGTTTTTTCAAAACCTATTGTTATTGGTTGCTGTTCCGGCGAGCCCTTATGTTCTTTGCAAGTGGTGTATATATTTATGTGCTACTTTCGGAGAGGTGGTTACGAAGCTCAGCGATTTATTTCCGTACCCGTTTGACTGCCGGGAATTTTTCGAGGGCTACGCAAGATGATAGTTGTATCACCTGGTAAATGTCTTTCTCGGAAAGCTGCTACTGGAAATGAGGGGATGAGCTCTCATTGATGCCTTAATTTTATTATCCACAGGATATATATCCCGGATTTTTCAGCGATGTGGTAATATATTAAATATAATAATTTGTGCTCAAAAGTGGTTTAAATGAAGTGATAAAATGCAGGATATCGGAAGTAGGAGAGCTACTATATATAAGGAGGAAAATTTATGAACGTGAAATCTAAAGAAGCCATCGCTGCGGTTACCGAAGATGGTCGTTTGGTGGATATAGGGGAAGAGGAGAAAGTAAAAAATTACCTCTCTTTTGCCGATGAAGCAGGTAGAGAAATTTACTGGCATAGTACTTCCCATATCATGGCTCAGGCGGTAAAGAGATTGTTTCCCGAAGCCAAGCTGGCCATTGGTCCAGCTATTGAGGAAGGTTTTTACTACGATTTTGATATTCCTCGTCCTTTGACCGACGAAGACTTAGAAGAGATAGAAAAAGAAATGAGAAAAATTATCCAGGAAGACCTTCCTTTTCGGCGAAAAGAAGTTTCTAAGGAGGAAGCGCAAAAAATATTTGCCGAAAGAGGAGAAACTTATAAAGTAGAAATTTTAGAAGAGATAGAAGAGAGCAAAGTAACCCTTTATGAACAGGGAGAATTCTTAGACCTCTGCCGGGGGCCTCATGTACCTTCTACTGGCTACATAAAAGCTTTTAAGCTTTTAAGCGTTTCGGGAGCCTACTGGCGGGGAAGAGAGGATAACCCCATGCTTCAGCGGATATATGGAATTTCTTTTGATTCGGAGGAGAAATTGCAAGAGTTCTTGAAGCGGAGAGAAGAAGCTAAAAGAAGAGACCATCGTCGCTTGGGAAGAGAGCTGGATTTATTCAGTCTGCACGAAGAAGGTCCTGGTTTTCCCTTCTTTCACCCTCGGGGGATGGTGGTTATCAATGCTCTTTTAGACTTATGGCGCAGGGAACACTTAAAGCGGGGTTATCAGGAAGTAAAAACTCCTATGATTTTAGAACGGGCTCTCTGGGAACAATCCGGCCATTGGGAACACTACCGGGATAATATGTATTTTACTAAAATCGATGACCGGGATTTTGCTATAAAACCCATGAATTGTCCCGGGGGGATTTTAATTTTTAAAAGCCAGCTGCATAGCTATCGAGAGCTACCCTTACGGTGGGCAGAGTTAGGGTTGGTTCATCGTCATGAGCTTTCCGGAGTTTTGCACGGGTTAATGAGAGTACGGTGTTTCACTCAAGACGATGCCCATATCTTTATGGAGCCTCACCAGGTAAAACAGGAAATTATAGGGGTAATTGAGTTAGCTGATTATTTTTACCGCCTGTTTGATTTTACTTATGAAGTAGGGTTGAGCACTCGTCCTGAGAACTCCATGGGGTCTGATGAGATGTGGGATCTGGCTACCCGGTCGTTAGAAGAAGCGCTAAGAGAGTTAGAAGTTGACTATCGAGTTAACCCGGGAGAAGGAGCTTTTTACGGGCCAAAGATTGATTTTCATCTCCGTGATTGTCTGGGAAGAAGATGGCAGTGTGGAACTATTCAGCTGGATTTTGCTATGCCTGAAAAATTTGACCTGTACTACATTGGAGAAGATGGAAACCGCCACCGACCGGTGATGCTCCACCGAACAGTTTTAGGAAGTATCGAAAGATTCTTAGGTATTTTAATTGAGCAATTTGCCGGAGCTTTCCCCCTGTGGTTAGCACCAGTGCAGGTGGTAATTTTGCCTATCGCCGAAAGACATATCGATTATGCCCGGGAAATAAAAGACATTATTTTTAGCGAAGAAATACGAGTGGAGATTAATGACGAAAATGCCACTCTGGGGGCTAAAATCAGAAAAGCAGAAGTGGAAAAAGTTCCTTACCTTGCTATCATTGGAGACCGGGAGATGGAGAACCGGACACTGAGTATCCGGAAACGTAAAAAAGGGGACATAGGCTCTTTCACCCTGGATGAATTATTGAAGAATCTAAAGCGGGAGATAGAAGAAAAGGTGGTTGATTAGTGAAGGGAGAAACTTCTCATCGCCTTTTTTGGAATGGAGGGGTAAAAAGAGAAAAAAAGCGGGATAAAAACTGGGAAAAAAGGATTCACACGGATCTCGTATGGTTAGAAATAGAGCCTTTTTTACAACCAGGATTGAAGGTTCTGGATGCCGGAGGAGGCTATGGACGCTATTCTATTCCTTTAGCAGAAAGAGGATGCCAGGTTACTCATCTTGACCTTTCTCCCCGGATGATAGAAGAAGCTAAAAAATTAGCAGGGGACAGGGGTGTTTCTTCCATCGAGTTTCAGGTAGGGAAGGTGCAAGATCTGTCCTCTTTTTCTGACCGTTATTTTGATCTTACTATTTCTCTGGATGCCCCTGTTTCCTATGCTTATCCGGAGCAAAAAAGGGCTCTCGAGGAGCTGGGGAGAGTAACTAAAGATAAGCTAATCGTTTCGGTAGTAAATCGGTGGGGACAGGTTCCAGTAGCAGTGGAGACGGAATTGCGATTCAGAAATAGCTTGGAGATTTCTCGTCGTTTTTTTAGAGAAGGTAACTGGGATCATCCTTCTTTCTGGGAAAACTTAGAGGAGAAAATTCCTCTCCTTTATCGCTATATTTTTCCCCCTCTGCATGCTTTTACCCCTTCTGAAATTTTAGATGATTTAATAGAGGAGGGGTTTAGACCTTTGCGGGTGGTGGCTTCGGGAACTCTGGCTCGACTCCTGCCTCCTCGTACTTTAAAGAAAATAGTGAATAATCCCTCTCTGTATAAGGAGTTTTTAGAATTCTCTCGAGAGTATGATGCTCTGTTTGAAGTATTGGGAGTGGGAGCAAAAGTAGCTTCAGGACTTTTAGTGGTAGGAGAAAGAAGAAATAGCAATGAAGAAATGGTTTAAAACTATAATAACTATAAAAGAAGAAGAAAAGGAAAAACTCCTGCTTCAGTTACAAGAACAAAATATATTAGGGGTATGGGAGTCAGGGTTTGATGAGATGATAGTTTACTCGGAAAACTCCATTGTCCTTCCCCCGGGAGTGAAAGGTAGAGAAGAAGAGGAGGGAGAAGGGGAATGGGCTTATAAATGGCGAGAGAGTTTTAAGCCCATCCGGGTGGGAGAAAGAATAGTGGTGAGGCCCCCCTGGGAAGACCCGCAAGGCGCGGCTGTGGAGCTTGTGATTTACCCTGCTTATGCTTTCGGCACCGGTCAACATCCCACCACTTACTGGTGTTTATATATGATAGATAAATACTTTCAAAGAGGACAGAGTTTTCTGGATGTGGGAAGTGGCTCGGGTATTCTTTCCATTTTAGCGGCAAAGCTTGAGGGGGGAAGAATTGTAGCTTTAGATATCGACCCCCATGCCGGAGAAGAGCTGAGGCGTAATTTATCTTTAAACGATATAGATTTTTCTCGAGTAAACTTTAAAGAGGAGGAAATAGAAGAAATAAAAGAAAACTTTGATTTTATAGTGTGTAATATCGGGACTAATTTTCATCTTCTCCATTTGGAAACTATGAACAACTTGCTTAACGAAGAAGGCATTCTGGTTCTCTCAGGAGGAGAAGAGAAAGATTTTTCTCTTCTTCAAGAAAAAGCTAAAATGCTGAGTTTGAAAGAAAAAGAAATCAAAGTAGATTCCTCCTGGGTTACAGTTGCTTATAAGAAATCGCAAAATGTATTATAATATGAAAGGAGGTGAATGGATTTTTGCGAGTGGCTTTTATTCACAGTAGCAAAGATAAACGTGTAGCCAATCTGGCCCGTTATATGGTTGGTATCTTTGAAAAAGAGGGTTGGACGGTAAAAGTTATTGAAGCAGAAGATACCACCTCTCCGGTTAGTTTGCGCCCTTTTGATTTGATATTTGTTGGTTCTCAAGTTTTGAGCTTGTGGGGAGGCAAAATATCTCAGGAGGTAGTAAACTTTTTGCAAGGAGCAAGTGGAATGGAAGGTAAAAGGGCGGTAGCTTATGTTCGTCCTAACCTGTTTGGAACAGATAAGGCTTTAAAGAAATTAATGTCTAAAATGGAATCACAGGGAGCTTTTGTGGTGGATTTTGAGGCACTAAAAGGCGAGAAAGAAGCAGAAGACCTGGTCAAAAGACACCTGAAGTGATAGGGAGGTGAAGACTATGGAGGAAAAGGAAAGAGCCCGAGAGGTGTTTGAAGAGATATTTTTTAAGCCCATGGAAAAAGTTTTAAGCCCTTTCCTCAATGAGGAAGCTCGCAAGCATTTTTCTCAAGCAAGAGTAGAAGTGCTGAAAGCTATGCGTGCTTTTATAGATGCAGAAATAGAGCGGGCAGATAAAGCAGAGAAGAAAACTTCAGAACCTTAAAAGATAAACATTGGTAGTTTAATTGACAGATAAGAAGAAAAAACTTATAATTCCTCAGTGGCTTTGGGCTAGAGGAAGTTGATTTTTCCTAAAAGTGTAATGTAGAAGGATGGGTGAAACGGTTGGGCAAATGGTTTCGTTCGCTGAAACAGTATTTTCGTGATGCTTGGAATGAATTACGTAAAGTAACCTGGCCTAGCAAGAAAGAGCTCTGGAATAATACTTTGACTGTGTTGGTAGTTATTGTGCTGGCGGGAGCGTTTTTAGGGGCAGTAGATTTATTGCTCACTTTTTTAGTGAATCTTTATCTAAGGTGATGTAGTAGTGAATGAAATAGAAATGTCAAAACAGTGGTATGTGGTTCATACCTTAGCGGGTAGCGAACACAAAGTAAAAGCTAATCTGGAACGGAGAATTACTTCTATGGGCATGCAGGACCAGATTTTTCGGGTAGTCGTTCCCATGGAAGAAGCAATAGAGGTGAAGAGGGGAAAGAAGAGGTTTACCAAGAAAAAGGTTTTCCCGGGGTATGTTATGGTGGAGATGATAATGAACGATCGTTCCTGGTATGTGGTGCGCAATACTCCGGGAGTCACTGGTTTTGTAGGGTCAGGTATGAAGCCTGAACCTTTAAATGAGGAAGAGGTTAGCGTAATTTTGCGTCAGACCGGGGTAGAAAAAGGAGTTCCCCGGCTGGATGTAGAAAAGGGAGAGATGGTGAAAGTAATTGCCGGTCCCTTTTTGAACTATACCGGGACTGTGGAAAGCGTAGACCAGGAAAAAGGCAAGATGACCGTACTTCTTTCCATTTTTGGTCGAGAGACGCCAGTAGAACTGGATTTTTCTGATGTTGAGAAACTGTAAAGAGGTGGCAGAGAAAGAATGGCAAAAAAAATAATAGCAGTAGTAAAATTGCAAATCCCGGGAGGAATGGCTACCCCTGCTCCTCCAGTGGGTCCGGCGTTAGGTCAGCATGGAGTTAACATAATGGAGTTCTGTAAGGCTTTCAACGCTGCTACGGAAAAAGACCGAGGGGTATTAATTCCGGTAGAGATTACTATATACGGAGATCGCTCTTTTACTTTTATATGCAAAACCCCCCCTGCTTCTTTTTTGATTAAGCAGGCTGTGGGGGTGGAAAAAGGTTCGGGAGAACCTAATCGGGTAAAAGTGGGTAAAATTCCTCGCTCTAAGATTCGGGAAATTGCCGAGAAAAAGATGCCCGATCTTAACGCCAGTGACTTAGAAGGAGCAGTTAAGATCATAGAGGGGACAGCCAGAAGTATGGGAGTAGAAGTCATAGAAGGGTAATGAGGAGGAATGGATAATGGCAGATAGAGGTAAGAGATATTTGACAGCAAAAAATAATATAGAAGCAGGTAAGTTGTATGACCCGGAGACGGCTATTCGCCTCGTGAAAGAGACTGCTAATGCCCGTTTTGATGAAACAATAGAAGTGGCTATAAATCTGGGAATTGACCCTAAGCAATCTGACCAGCAGGTTAGAGGCGCGGTTTCCCTTCCTCATGGGGTGGGCAAAAAAGTACGCGTTTTAGTTTTCGCTCAAGGGGAAAAAGCTCGGGAAGCACAGGAAGCAGGAGCTGATTATGTAGGGGGAGAAGAGCTGGCAGATAAAATTCAGAGCGGCTGGTTAGAATTTGATGCCGCAGTGGCCACTCCGGACATGATGAGGGTAGTGGGAAAGCTGGGTAAAGTTTTAGGGCCGCGGGGTCTGATGCCTAACGCCAAAACGGGAACGGTAACCTTTGATGTAGCTGAAGCGGTAAAAGAAATAAAGGCGGGACGAATAGAGATTCGCAATGATCGTTATGGTAACGTCCATGCTCCTATAGGAAAGGCATCTTTTCCGGTGGAACATTTGCTGGATAATTTTTGCGCTTTGCTGGATGCCGTGGTACGGTTAAAGCCGCCTGCTTCTCGAGGGCGCTATATCAAGAAGATAGTTATTTCCTCGACTATGGGGCCAGGTATCCCGGTAGACCCCAAATTAGCGTTAGAGAGTTTAGAGAAGAGGGTAGCATAATATAATAAGACATTTAAATACAGGCCTGAGAACCGGGGGCATTTAGCTTAAATATCCTGGGGAGGCAAGAGTAGGAATCTTTTCTCTGGCGAGCATGGTAAGGCTCGCGAGAGAAGTGAAGGTTGGAAATTGACCAAAAAAGACTCTTCCCCCGGAAGGGTCTTTTTTTATGGGAAGGAGGTAGGTAATTCTTGCAAAAAGTAGATAAAGAAAAAATCTGGCAGGAAGTATATGAGAAACTACAAAAGAGCGAGGCAGTGTTTGTAGTTAATTACCAGGGAATTAAAGTGGAGAGTATGAACGAGTTACGTCGAAGCTTGAAGAATGCCCAGGGAGAGATAAAAGTAGTTAAGAATACTCTGGCTCGCATTGCTCTCGATAAGGCGGGCATTCCCTATGATGATGAACTCATGAGAGGGCAAAACGCCTTTGCTTTTTCTTATCTGGATGCGGTACAAATAGCGAAGTTATTGGCCGATGCTGGTAAAAAACTGCCTCAGCTGGAAGTCAAAGGGGGTTGGCTGAATCGTAACCCTTTAAAGCCCGAAGAAATTAAGCGTCTGGCTCAACTTCCTTCTCGGGAGCAATTAATTGCTCAGGTAGTAGGAGGAATGAAAGCCCCTATTACTGGTTTGGTGGGAGTTTTGCAAGGATTATTGCGAAGCTTAGTGGGAGTTTTGCAAGCTATTGAAGAGAAAAAGAATGCTCAGAAGGAGGATTAATCATGACTAAAGAAGAAATTATTGAATCTATTGAAAAAATGACTGTTCTGGAGCTGGCTGAATTGGTAAAAGCTCTGGAAGAGAAATTCGGAGTTTCGGCGGCTATGCCTGTAGCTCAGATGGCTGCAGCAGGAACGCAGGGAGCTGCTGCTCCTGAAGTGGAAGAAAAAACTGAGTTTGATGTGGTGCTGAAAGGGGTAGGAGACCAGAAGCTTCAAGTTATCAAAGAAGTACGGGCTATCACTGGTTTAGGATTGAAAGAAGCCAAAGAGCTGGTGGATAACGCTCCTCGTCCGGTTAAAGAAGGGATTAGCAAAGAAGAAGCAGAAGAAATTAGGGCTAAATTAGAAGCAGTAGGTGCAGAAATAGAAGTTAAATAAAAAGAGGGGCTGTAAAGCCCCTCTTTTTAAATCTGCTTTGGATAAAAAATATCTCTCCCATCCTTATTTTTTATTAATTCTGGTTTCTCTCATCTGGGGATTTAATTTCAGCGTGGTTAAAATGGGGATTATGGCCATTGGTCCCCTGGCTTTTTCTTTCTTGCGCTTTATACTCAGTGCTTTGCTTATGTTTTTTGTTCTGTATATCACCGAGAAGAATCCCTGGGTAGAGGTAAAAGACCTTCCTTATTTTTTATTTCTGGGTCTTTTAGGATTCGGGATTTATCAGCCTCTGTGGAGCTACGGGCTTAAGCTTAGCCTGGCTTCCCATTCTGCTCTTATTTTGTCTCTTTCTCCGGTGGTGGTATCTTTAGTAGCTTTTTTGCGGAAAGAAGAGTTGGTAGGAGGAATAAATTTATTAGGGGTAATTGTAGGCTTTGGGGGAGTGATGTTTTTAGTGAGCCAGGGAGGGAGTGGAGATTATTCTTCTGAATCTGTTTTATATGGAGACTTATTGACTTTGGGGGCTGCCATCTCTTGGGGGCTTTATTCTTATTTTGGCAAGAATATGGTGAAAAAATATTCTCCTCTTAAAACTTCTACTTGGAGTATCCTCTGGGGATTGATGTTTATGTTTCCGATATGTATAGGGGAAACTCTTCAGATAAGAGCGGAAGACTTTAGTTTTTCTCTTTTACTATCTCTTTCTTACTCTGTAGTTCTTTCTTCTTTAGTAGCTTATATTATCTGGATGCAGTGTGTGAGGGAAATTGGAGCGACACGCACTGTTTCTTCTCAATATATTACCCAGGTAGTCGGTGTAATTGCTGCCTGGATGATTTTTGGCGAACCCTTAGGGTGGCAGGTCTTTTTAGGGATGGCTTTCATCAGTTTGGGCCTCTGGTTGGTTAACAGAAAACCTCAGGTAGAGGAACTGACGCCATAAACTATCCGGTAAAAGAGATAACCGGCATATTCGTGGATTATCTCTATCCAGGCGGAAAAAGCTTCTCCACTGGGTAGAAAATCCATCCAGGAAAAAGTACTGAAGTTGTAAACAGGATTAGAGCTCACCGGGACAATGTGAGCTTCGGGATAGAGATGGTGGAAAGAAAAGCAAGCTCTTTTTAGGTGGACTTCTGAGGTTACCAGGTAAAAATTTTGCCAGCCTTTTTCTCGCAATATTTCTGTAGTGTAGAGGGCATTTTCCCAGGTAGTGCGAGATGCGGGTTCAAGGTATATGTATTCTTCTTTTACTTTCCAGCTCAGGAGTAACTCTTTCATAATTTCAGCTTCAGAAGTTTTGCCTCCTTTTTCTATTTTTCCTCCACTTAAAATTAGAGGTATTTGTTCTTTTTCCCACAGGAGAAAGGCCTGATAGGTGCGAAGAAAAGAAGAAACTTGTCCTCCTCCCAATACTACTATAGCTTGAGGAGTAGCGGTTGCATCTCTGGACGGAGCTTCCCGGGGTAGAAGGTAAAGGCCCCCGCCGATAGAGAAAAAATAAGTCAATAGCGCCAGAAATAAAAACGACCAGGTAGCTTTTTTCTTTATTAAGCTCCGCAGGAATAAGCAGAGAGGCACAGTGACTAATATTCCCGGTAAAGTAAAGAAAGCTCCTAAAAACTTTTGCAAAAAGAACATAATTTTTATTTTGTTTCTCCTTAGTTTATGATATATTAGCGAAAGTTTACTATATCAGGGAGGAAATATGAAGAAGCTAATCTTACCCTTTTTAATTTTAATTCTTTTTCTTCAGCTCTCCCCTGCTTTTTCTAAATCTTATTTTCATCCCTCCATCAATCAAAGTTTTGTTTTAAAGGAGAACGGAGATGTAGAGGTAGAAGAGGAGCGCTACTTTTCCTTTTCGGGTAGTTTTTCTTGGGCTCAGCTTACCATATACCTCCGGGGAGTGGAGGATATCGATTTTTCGGGAGTGTGGAGTATAGAAACTGGAGAGCCACTTTCTTTCCAGGTAGAAGAGGGAGCAAATAATAAATCTCTCAAGTGGTTTTACCAGGCAGAAAATGAAACCAGAGGTTTTAAAATAAAATACATCTTGCGCCAGGCAGTGAAACGCTACCAGGATGTGGCAGAATTTTACTGGAAAGTTTTAGAAGATGAGCATGCAGAGGTGAAGAATTTACAGACCTCTTTTTTCCTTCCTCAGGCCAGTCCCGAGCTTTTAAAGCTTTTCGTTCACACAAAGGCAGAGCCAGGGGAAATAGTCTTTTCTCCTGATTACAAGAGAGTCGATTTTTATCTCTCTTCTATTCCTTCTGATGCTTTTGTGGAAGCTCGCCTGCTCCTTGAACCGCACATTTTTCCTCTTCTTCCTCTTCTGGCTGAAAATAGATATGAAAAAATTCTTCAAGAAGAAGAGAAACTCATCAGCCAGGGACCGCAGGTTTCCGGATTGACAGTGTTTCTCTCTTTTCTTTTAGTTTTGGGAGGTATTTTTTATTTCCTTCTTTTCTTTTATTACTATTTTCGCTACGGTAAAGAACCCCAAGTGGACTATGAAAGAGAATATGAACAGGAGCCTCCCCGGGATATTTCTCCTTCTCTTCTCGGAAGCATATTAAATCAGCAGGGAGCTTCTCCCTCGATAATGAGTAGAGCTTTTTTAGCTACCATTTTAGACCTGGCTCGTCGGGGATATCTGGAAGTAGAAGAAAAAGAGGAAAAGAAGCTTATAGGCAAAAAAGATTATTTGAATTTTACTTTTACCGGGAAAGGAGCATCTAAAGAGAAGGATGATGCTCTGTTACCTTTAGAGCAAGAAGTTTTAGACCTTCTGCACCGTATTTCTAAAGACGGGAAGAATGTTTCTACTTTGGATATTGAAGAGTGGGGTAAGGAATTCAGGGGGGATAAAAGTAACTTTTTATATTTTATAGAAAAATGGGGAGAAGAAGCAAGAAGCTTTTGGGAGGAACACTTTTTCCCTCTTTTAGACCCAATCTCAGAGGTTAAGAAGACTCAGTTTTTTGTTCTGGGGATGATTTATAGTGGGATAGCGATATTTTATGTCTTTTTTGCCTTAACCTCGGGAAATAGCTTTTGGGGAACTTTTTTGGTTATACCCTTTATTCCTCTGACTTTATTCTTAGCTTTTTTATCTCAAAAATCTCTTAGCCGGTGGAGTAGAGAAGGAGCACTGGAATTTAAGCGCTGGCAGGCTTTCCGGAGGTTTATTTCTGATTTTTCTCTGATGAGGGAAGCTCCTTCTATTTTACTTCATATCTGGGACCGGTACCTCGTTTATGCCGTAGTACTGGGAGTGGCAGAGGAACTTTTGAAAAATCTAAAGCTTTACGCGCAAGAAAGAGGAGAGACTTTAGTAGTTCCTGCCTGGTATCATTCAGGAGATGCGGCTTTTACTTTAGCTTCTCTCGATGGGTTAGCCCGATTAAATAATTTTTCTAACCGGATGGAAAATTTAGTTCACTTACGCCAGGCGGTTTCTACTTCTACCTCCATGGGAGGAGGGTTTTCTCATGGTGGAGGTGGTGGAGGGGGAGGAGGAAGTTCCAAAGCAGGTTGAAAGGAGGAATATAGATGGTCTGGATTATTTTACTGGTAGTGGCGATTCTGGTAATTTATCTTATTGTTCTTTATAATCGTTTGGTAGTTTACAAAAACCGGGTGGATAACAGATGGTCTCAGGTAGAGGTACAGTTACGCCGTCGCTATGACCTTATCCCTAACCTGGTAGAAACAGTTAAAGGTTATGCTTCTCATGAGAAAGAAGTGTTAGAAAATGTAACTCGAGCTCGACAGATGGCTATGGGAGCTCAGACTCCACAGGAGCGAGGAGAAGCGGAGGAAGGTATAACTCGAGCTTTAAGGCAATTGTTTGCTGTGGTAGAAGCCTATCCTGCTTTACGAGCCAATGAGAATTTTCAGAGCCTGCAGAAAGAACTTTCTGAGACCGAAGATAAAATTGCTTATGCTCGCCAATTCTATAACGATACGGTTTATAAATACAATACCATGATAGAAAAGTTTCCTGCTAATATCTTTGCTCGAAGTTTGGGATTTTCCCGCCGAGAATATTTTGAAGCGGGAGAGGGTAGAGGTCCAGTGCAGGTTAGCTTCAGGGAGGAAGAAAAATGAGTCAAGTAGTAGTACTGGCCCGTTCTTTTTCTCGGGGCTCAAATGAACCTCGAGAACTATTGAGTCAAGCTGGTTTAGAGGTAGTATTTAAGAAAAACCCTGAACCAGAAAAAGAGGGAAAAGTAGCAGAACTTATCGGAGATGCAGAGGCAGTGATTGTAGGGGTAGACCGGATAGGAGAGGTAGTTTTTTCCCGCTGTTCCAACCTACGGGTGGTTTCTAAGCACGGTGTGGGGGTGGACAATATCGATTTAGAAGCAGCCAAAAGACACGGGGTAGTGGTGGCTAATGCTCCCGGCACTAACTCCCAATCAGTGGCAGATATGGCTTTTCTTTTAATCCTGGCTTGTGCCAGAGGGCTTCCTATTCTTTTAGAACAGGTAAAAAATAAAGTCTGGAGTTCCCCTTTTCTGGGAGTGGAGTTAGAGGATAAAGTTTTAGGCATAGTAGGTTTGGGACGTATTGGCAAAGAAGTAGGAAAAAGAGGTCAGGGGTTTGGAATGAAGGTGATTTATTATGACCCGGTGGTGGAAGATAAAGAATTTGCTTCGGTTTCTCTCGAAGATTTATTTAAAAGCGCAGATTTTGTCAGTCTTCACGCTCCCTTAACGAAGGATACAGAAAAAATGGTAGGAGAGAAGCTGCTATCCTTGATGAAAGAAGAAGCTTTTCTTATAAATACTGCTCGAGGAGAATTAGTGGATGAGGAAGCACTTTACCGATTTTTGCAAGAGAAAAGAATCAAAGGTGCAGCTTTGGATGTTTTGACTTTTGAGCCTCCTTTTGAGAGTCCTCTTCTATCTCTTCCTAATGTTATTGTTACTCCTCATGTTTCTGCTCACACTAAAGAAGCCAATATAAAAATGGGAAGAATTGCGGCTTTAAATGTAATCCGCGTTTTACAGGGAGAAGAGCCTCTATATCGAGTGGTATGAGGAGAAATCGGCGCAATTCTATCTCTTCCAAAAACAGGTGGCTATATTATTTAATAATTATCCTTTTTCTCTTTTTCTATTTTCAAAGTGAAGAAAAAGGTGTGTATCTTGTAGCAAGAATTATAGCTGGAGATACTATAGAGCTATCTAATGGAGAAAAAGTGCGCTATATTGGAATAGACACCCCCGAGCTTCATCATCCTCAAAAAGAGGTAGAATACTATGCTCGGGAAGCCTATGAAGCTAATCGTCGGCTGGTAGAAGGAAAAAGAGTACGGCTGGAATTGGATGTGGAAGAGCGGGACCGTTATGGGAGAATTTTAGCCTATGTTTATGTGGATGATTTAATGGTTAATGAATGGCTGGTGGCCAACGGTTATGCCCGTGTGGCCACCTTTCCTCCTAATGTAAAGTATGCTGAGCGCTTTTTGCAACTGGAAAGAGAAGCGCGCCAGGCGAAAATTGGTTTGTGGGCCGATTAGCTATTCTGGGCTGCTTCCTGGAACTTTCTGGCCAGTTCTTTTAGCTCTCCCCATTTTTTCTCCCGGAGAAACTCGTTCTTAACCAACGCTCCTCCCACTCCCACACAACTGGCTCCTGCTTTTAAGAAAGAAGAGAGATTATCCAGATTGACTCCTCCGGTGGGACAAAGCTTGATCTGGGGGAAGGGCCCTTTTAAATCTTTAATATAGCCTGGGCCTAAGCTTCCAGCAGGAAATACTTTAACCACATCTGCACCTTTTTCCCAGGCTCCAAGAATTTCAGTGGGAGTTAAGGCTCCTGGAATTATGGGAACATCGTAGCGATGAGCCATTTCAATCACGGAAAAGTTGAGAGAAGGAGTAACTAAAAATCGAGCTCCACTTAAAATGCACAATCGCGCCGTTTCTGAGTCGAGAACTGTTCCGGCGCCAAGGAGCACTCCTTCCACTTTATTACTTACTTCTTCTAAGATATTTAGTGCTCCGGGGGTGGTCATCGTAACCTCAATGCAGTTTATTCCTCCCTCTCGGAGCGCTGTTACGGCTTCAGTAAGTGATTGTGCTTCCTGAGCTCTGATGATGGCAATGATTTTACTTTTTTCCAGAAATTGATTAACTTCCTGACGGCTTTTAAGTTGCATCCTCATCTACCTCCTAAATTGGCTTTCGTCAATATTTTACCAGTAAAATCTATACTGTGCTTAGGTTAAATCCTTTTTTCTTGTGAAAGTGAATGGATTTTCCATAAAATTTATATTGAGACGCAAAATCCATGGTAATATCTCTCCCTCCTCATTTTCTCTGTGGCACCATTGCTCATAGTCCCCGGTATCAATTGCAAGTGCTGATGAAGGTTTTTTTCTCAGTGGTTTTTGCCTTTTATATCTTTAATCTTCTGGATATTGATAAAAAGGGAGAAATAGCCCTTTTTTAGACATAGCCTCGCTTTTTGCACTCAGCCAGGAAAGTCTGGTAGCGCTCCTCATAGAGAGAAGAAAGAAAAGGATGAGGAGCTTCTTCTCCTGAGAGATGGACCATTTCTTGCACCGCCTGTGATATTTTCCCCCAGAAAGGGGAAGCTGATAGAACGCAAGAGCCAAAAGCTGATTCGGTAGTTTGAGCCAGGAAAACAGGACGATTTAAAATGTTGGCCCGGATTTTTCGCCAGATAGGGCTACGAGAGCCGCCTCCTGAAGCAAACACTCGAGTTATGGTATCTGCTCCTAAACTTTCTAAAAGCTCCAGGCTCAGTCGCTCTATATATCCCACTCCCTCTAAACAGGCAGCATAAAATTCTTCCCTGCTTTTTTCTTCACCCACCTGGAAAAAAGAAGCTTCCCCTGAGGAAAAAGGCAGACGCTCTCCTCTCCGGGTGAGAGGATAAACCAGAAGAGAGGTGGGAAGGTTCTCCAGAGTTATTTTTTCATCCCATTCACGATAATCTTCTCCTGGAAAATATACCTCCAGACATTCTCCTCCGGTGTTACTCGCTCCTCCTGGTAACCAATAACCTTCAGGGTGGCGATGGCAGTAAATCCGCCCCTCCGGGTCTTTGATTAATTGATAACTGATACTCCGGACCACAAGAGTAGTTCCTAAAGCACAGGATACGTCCCCCGGACGGGTAGCACCGGAAGCTAAAAAAGATGCTGTGCCATCGGTGCATCCTGCCACCACCTTACAGTGGGGGGACAAACCCAGTTTTTGAGCTATCTCGGGTCTGACATTACCTACTACTTCCCCGGGATTGACCACCCGAGGAAGTTTGTAGACAGGAATACCCAGCCGGCTTTCGATAAAAGAAGGCCATTTAAAATCGATAAGGTCATATCCCATCTTCAAGGAGTTAGAGGTATCTGACACCCCCCACTCTCCAGTCAATTTTCCCACTATAAAATCAGCAGCATGGAGGAAAAAATGAGCTCTATCAAACAATTCCGGGTTATTTCTCTTCCACCACAATACTTTAGCTAAGGCAAAAGAAGCTCCAAACTGGTAACCTGACCGCTCGGTAAATGAGGTAGCTTCACGGTTTATAATTTCTGCTTCCTCTTTAGCTCTTCCATCATTATACATAATAGCCCGACTGAGAGTTCGTCCTTCTCGGTTGAGAGCCAAGACGGTGCCAGAAGTAGAATCGCAGGATAAAGCCTGAATGGAATTCGGATCTTTTCCTTTTTTCCTGAGGTCGCGGAGAGTTCCCTGCAAAGCTCGAAGAGTTACTTCCCACCATTCCTCCGGTTCTTGCTCAAAACGTTCTCCTTCCCGGTAAATATGAGAAATTTTTTCTTTGCCTTCTGCCACTATCTCTCCCTGAGGAGTAGAAACTAGGCATCTAACCCCTTGAGTTCCTAAATCAATTCCCAAAAACAATGGTTCTTGTTTTCTCATTTTACTAATTTTCCTTTCTTTTGCCTTGATGATTCTATTATAATTTATTTAAAGAGAAATCTAATCATTCAAGTATGCAAAAGGAGAAAAAACTATGGGAAAACTTTCTTTTCATACCGCCCTGGTTACAGGAGGAAGCCGGGGTATCGGTCGGGCCATTGCTTTATCTTTGGCTCGGGCTGGTGCCCGGGTAGCGGTGAATTATCTTCAGAATGAGGAAGCCGCTCAAGAGGTGGTAGAAGAGATAGAGAGTTCAGGGTCTATGGCTATCAAAGTAAAAGGAGATGTATCTCAAAAGAAAGAAGTTGAGAAGATGATAGAGCAAATTCACCAAAAATTGGGAATGATTGATATACTGGTAAATAATGCCGGGATAGGTGACCTTTACTATTCTTCGGCTCTTTCGATAGAAGAAGAAACCTGGGATAAAATTCTGGCAGTAAATTTACGGGGCACTTTCTTAGTTTCCCAGGCTGTTTTACCTGATATGATAAATAAAAAATGGGGGAGAATTATCAATATATCTTCTACTTCGGGAATAACCGGAGGTACTTCAGGAGCTCATTATGCGGCTGCTAAAGGAGGAGTTATAGCTTTAAGTAAAGCATTATCTCAAGAATTTGCTCCCTATGGAATAACTGTAAATGTTGTCGCTCCCAGTAAAATCGATACTGATCTTTTGCGTTCAGTAACACCTCCCGGCAAAGAAAAGGAAGTAATAAAGAAAATACCCGTTGGCCGCTTAGGCACCCCTCAGGATGTAGCTGAAGCAGTGCTTTTCTTCTCCCGGGAAGAAGCAAGTTTTATCACCGGGCAAGTTCTGGTGGTATCGGGAGGATACTGAACCACTTTCGCCGGTAAGTTTGAAAAGAAGTGCTACTAGAAAAATAGGGATAAAATCCCATTCTTTTCTTTCTCTTATGATGGGGGGAGCGCTCTGCTTTCTCAACAGGTGTGTCTAAAGCCTCTCGGGGGTTGACAACACTCTGTAGTGTGGTTATACTCCTCGGTAAGATGGTAAGACCAGGTGAGCTATGAAACCAATTAATAGAGTAAAATTAACTGAAAGCATAATGGAAGCTATAGTAGAATATGCCTCTTCTAACGATCTAAAAGTAGGGGACAGACTTCCATCGGAAAGGGAGCTATCCAGTGCTCTTAAGGTAAGCCGCCCTCTGTTGAGAGAAGCGTTAAGGAAGATGGAGAGTTTGAATCTGGTTGAGGTATTGCCGGGAAAGGGAATATTTATTAAAACTCCCTTGAAGAACAATATGTCCTACTTGGTTCTTCATATAGACGAGGAAAAAGACAAGGTTTTAGAGGTCCTGAATATTAGAAGAGTTCTGGAAAAGATGGCTCTCGAGGAAGCCATTAAGAATATTACCGATGATGAAATAAAAGAGCTGGAAAGAAGAGTAAATCTCCTTGAAGAAAAGCAGAGAAGGGGAGATGACAGCAGGGAGGAGAATTGGGCTTTTCATAGCCTGATTTATCGTTTGGCGGGTAATAAACTCTTGTTTGACATTTTGGACGGGTTAAAGGAATTTCACCTTTTCTGGGAAGATCCTCTGGAATGTCCTTCTTTTGCAGAAAAGACTTATTTTTTCCATAGAGAACTTTTTAAATGTATAGAAGAGAGAGACCTCAAAAGAGCGCATGCTGTGACGGATAAATTGTTAGATATGCTCGAAGGTGAAATAAAAAAGAGTTATTAGCATCTTTCTGAAGTAATATTGGGAAAGAATACAATTTAATGCTAAGGAGGAATGTTTATGTCCAATACCTTTGTAGTTGATACGAGCAAAAGTAAATATGTCAGGTTGAAGCCTGTCTCTATAAGTTCAGTGAAGCTTACAGATAGCTTCTGGACAAATAGAATAAAGCTTATGGGCGAGGTCACTTTACCTCTTCAATATCAGATTATGGAAGAAACCGGGAGGATGGATAATTTCAGGATTGCTGCGGGAAAGATTCCTGGAGAATTTTCTGGTTTTTTCTTTAATGATACTGATGTCTACAAATGGATAGAGGCGGTATCATATTTTCTGGCTATTAACAAAGATGAGAAACTGGATAAACTCGTAGATAGCGTTATAGAAGAGATAAGAGATGCTCAAGATACAGATGGTTATTTAGATACTTATTTTACTTTTTCCAGAAAGCAAGACCGCTGGACTAACTTGAAAGATATGCATGAATTGTACTGTGCCGGGCATCTCTTCCAGGCGGCCATTGCTCACTACAGGGTTACAGGGAAGACAAACTTTTTAGATATAGCGATAAGATTTGCAGACCACATAACCGAAGTATTTGGCCCGGGGAAGAGAGAGGGAGTTCCCGGACATCCGCAAATAGAGATGGCTCTTGTAGAACTTTACAGGGAAACCAATGACCGGAAATATCTGGATCTGGCTAAATTCTTTGTAGATGAGAGAGGAAAAGGCATCATTGGCGGGGGTACTTATCACATAGACCATAAACCATTTAGAGAGCTGGATGAGATTGTCGGTCATGCAGTGAGGTCTCTATACCTGAATAGCGGCGCTACAGATTTATATATGGAGATAGGGGACAAAACTTTATGGAGTGCTTTGGAGAGATTATGGGATAACTTGGTAACCAAGAAAATGTATATAACCGGGACTGCGGGGGCGAGACACGAAGGAGAATCTTTTGGAGATCCGTATGAGCTACCCAATGAAACGGCTTATGCAGAAACCTGTGCGGCCATCGCAAACTTTATGTGGAACTATAGAATGCTTCTGACATCAGGCGAGGGTAGATTCGCTGATGTGATGGAATTGGCACTTTATAATGGAGTTTTGTCGGGAATTTCCATAGATGGGAAGGAATACTTTTATGTAAATCCTCTGGCAGACAGAGGCGGTCACAGAAGACAGAGATGGTTTGCCTGTGCCTGTTGTCCGCCTAATGTAGCGAGGACTATAACTTCTATTCCTGGTTATATGTATTCAATATCTCCTGAGGGGATATGGGTCAATCTCTATGCCAGTAATGTGTCTGAATTTGATATTAATGGCTCTAAAGTGGCAATAGAAGAAAAGACAGATTACCCCTGGGAGGGATTAGTAGAATTTAAGGTAGATGCAGATTCTTCATTTTCCATCTTTTTAAGAAAACCGGAATGGAGCAGGGAGTTTTCTTTGAACGTTAATGGAGAAAGATTTGAACCCGCTTTAGAAAAGGGATATATGGTAATAAATAGAAGATGGCAAAAGGGAGACACAGTAACCTTAGATTTACATATGAGGCCAGAGTTTCTGGAGAGTCATCCAGGCGTGAAAGATAATGTAGGAAGAGTAGCAATAAGAAGAGGGCCAGTTGTTTATTGTGTGGAGGCTGAGGATAATCCCGGGGTGGATGTCTGGGACTTAGAGATACCGAAAGATACGAAGATTAGTAAGGAATATAGAGATACATTGGGTGGAATAGTGGCCATAAAGGGAGAAGGATACATTAACGAGCCCGGACTCTGGGAGAAACTCTATCTACCTCTCGACGAAGCTAATCGTCTTAAAGAAGGAATAGAGTTTACTGCCATTCCCTATTACGCCTGGGCTAACAGGACTCCGGGGCCTATGGAGGTCTGGATAAAAACAAAGTAAGAATTTTTCCGATTCCCAAGAACTGAAACTGGCTGCGGTTACATGTATAAGTTTTGTGTGTAACCGCATTTTTTTTAGGAATTTATTCGATAGACCACTGAGTAATATTTATATTCACTCGGGATCGGGTTTCCGACCTGGTTTTGGAATCTTCAAAGTAAGGTTATACAGTAACATAAAAATAACAGTGAAGGATTGACAATATTTTACATGGTGATTATACTTTTATTTGGTAAGATGGTAAGACCAGTAAAGAAATAGGTGGTTTGCCAGTTTATCGTGCTGGCATTCACAAGGGGGTGATTTGAGAAGGGAAAAATGCGACAACGATATTAAGTCTAAAGAGGTTGCTTCGGAAGAAGAGGGTAGTAATTTTGTGTAATTTTGTGTAAGGTGATGAAATTTAAGATATTTATTTAAAAGGAAAATTATTAGGACCTGACAAAACTCTAAAGAGAGGGAGGGAAAGTAACATGAAGAAGCGGTTACTTGTTGGTTTGCTTGTTCTGGGATTGGTGTGTGTATTGGCGCCTGCTGCTTATTCAGCTGATACTACAGTAAAATATGCTCATTGGAACGCTCTTTCTGAAGAATACAACTATGTTAAGGCATTTGAAGAAAAATATCCTGATATTAAAATAGAATTTACGCTAATTCCTGAAGCAGAATATTCTCAAAAGCTTACTACTATGATAATGGCTGGCACTGCTCCAGATGTCATGTGCCTGTGGGAGTGTGATATATCTAGATTTGCTAACGGCGGCTTCGTGGATCCATTAGATGATTACGTAAGTGAGAGCGAGACTTTAACTCTGGATGATTTTATTCCTGCAGTTCAAGACCTGATAGAAATGCAGGGGAAACTCTACGGGCTTCCCTGGTGTTTCGCAACAGAAGTAATGTACTATAACAAAGATGCGTTTGATAAAGCAGGTATTCCATATCCGGACGAAAACTGGACCTGGGAAGACTTCGAAAACGCCGCCAAAAAGCTGACTGTGGTGGAGAATGGCAAAGTAGAACAATGGGGATGTGATGCTCTTGGCTTCCAGGGTCTGTGGTATTCTCTCATCGGGACTTTTGGAGACGACATTGTAAATGATAAAGGACAATTTTCTATAGGTGAAGGCGCTAAAGAATTTCTTAACTGGTGGTATCGTCTGACCAACGAGGAGAAAGTGGTTGCTCCGCCACAAATAAGTACTTCAGGTATAATTTCTACAGACCTCTTTGTAGCTGGTAAAGCAGCAATGGCATTTAATGGAAGCTGGATGGTCTCAGTCTATAGAGACATAGAGAACTTTAAATGGGACATTGCCCCAATTCCTAAAGGGGTAAGACAGTATTCTACACTTCACACCGGGTTCTTCACCATTAATTCTGCAAGTAAGGTGAAAGATGCAGCATGGAAATTCATCGAATTCTGCATGAGTGAAGAGGGACAGGAGTTAATAAATAAAGCTGCTAATAATCCGTCAGCTCGCATCTCTATCCTTGAAAAGGGTTACTACAGAGTTCAGGGACCTATGGGGCCAGAGAACTGGGATGCCATTGATAAGACTGCCCAGTTTGCTCAGTGGGGATATGTGCTTCTTCCCTCCGGGCTGACCTTTGATATTGTAAAGGACTTTAATGCGGCAATATTAGGACAAATGGGTATAGATGAGGTAGTAGGAAAGGCAATAGACAGGGCAAAAGAGATTCTGGGAGAAGAAGGAGTTGCTTCTGAATGATGTTTAAATTAAAGGGGGATTCTCGCAGAATCCCCCTTTAATTTAAGGAGGAAGGGATTCGTCATGGCTTTTAAAAAGGAATCTATAGTTCCATATCTGTATTTACTTCCCTGGGTAATAGGTTTTATCTTATTTACGGGAGGCCCCATAATTGCTGCTATCTTTATTAGTTTTACTAAGTGGGATTTGTTGTCTCCCCCTGTCTGGGTGGGACTTGCAAACTTCACCAATATGTTCCGGGCTGGTTCAGAATTCTGGGGCATACTAAAAGTTACTCTTATTTTCATGGTGTTCTCTGTGATTATCACTATGTGCTGGAGCCTTTTTACTGCTTTACTTTTAAATCAAAAGGTCCGGGGTACTGGTGTTTTTAGTTTTTTTTATTTTGCTCCAGCGGTGGTTCCCCTTATATCTTTAACATTTGTATTCCAGCTGATGTTCAGCAAAGAGCTGGGAATAGTAAATTATCTCTTGTCTTTGACTGGGATAGAAGGCCCAAACTGGTTGATGGATTCGAGGTTAGTGTTATGGGTTGTAACGGTCCTTTGTATTTATACTTATTTTACGGGGCAAATGATGTTGATTTTTGATAGCGCTCTGAAAGAAGTCCCCAAAGAGCTCTATGAAGCGGCAGAGATTGATGGTGCTAATGCTGTGGATAAGTTCTTCAAAATTACTATTCCTGCTATATCTCCTATTTTCTTCTTTAATTTAGTCACAGGTACTATTAACTCTTTGAATACTTCCTTTGCTCTCATTTATCCTCTTACAGGTGGTGGGCCTGGAAAAGCTACCCAGGTGATGAGTTTAGACATCTATGTTAACGCATTTAAAAATTTCAGGATGGGATATGCGAGTGCAGAAGCGGTGATTTTATTTGCCATCACTGCAGCGCTATCTCTACTGCAGTTCCGACTGGCCAAAAAATGGGTATATTATGAGGCTTGAGGAGGATGAGAAGACTATGAACGTAAGAGCAAGAGCACTAACAATAAAATTTTTTCAGTATTTAGTGATGGTCGTTGTTGCCATAATAATGTTCTTCCCCATTTTATGGATTATCGCTTCTTCTTTCAAACCTCTTATTGAATTTAACTCTTATCCTCCATCTTTGTTTCCATCACATCTCTATTTTAAGAACTATACTGAATTGTTTCTCCAGAGTAAGATATTCATTTATCTAAGAAACACGCTAATTTTAATCATAGGAAATACCCTGGGGACTTTGCTATCGAGCTCTATTGTGGCTTATCCTCTGGCGAGGATGGAGTTTAAAGGACGAGACCTTATATTTGGGATTATACTGGCGACAATGATGGTGCCCAGCTTTGTTACCATTATTCCTCAATATCTTCTTTTTAGAGAGTTCAGATGGCTGGATACATTTTTACCAATGATAGTACCTGCTTTTTTTGCCTATCCCTATAATGTTTTTCTTTTCAGACAATTTTATAGGACAATTCCCAGGGAGTTAGACGAAGCGGCGAAAATAGATGGTTGTAATAGCTGGCAAATATTCTGGAGAATAATAGTGCCTCTTTCCCGTCCTATATTCATAACCATTGGGGTTTTGTCATCTATATTCTGGTGGAATGAATTTTTCACGCCTTTAATATTCATAGACTCAGAAAACCTGAAGCCTTTAAGCGTGGGCTCTTATAGTTTTTCCCGGACTATGTTTATCGTAAGATGGGACCTTCTGATGGCTATGTCTACAATAATGATAGTACCCCCCATGATTTTATATCTCTTTACTCGGAGATATATAATGGAGGGAATTAAGACTACGGGGATAAAATAGATACATTTGTATACTGAAAACCTGCAAGAAGCGGATGTTTTATATTTTCTGTGCAGGAACTCGCATGCTGTAAAATGCTGTAAAATATCATAAACATGAGAAATTTAACTCAACTATTATTACTTTTATTTGTTTTTCATGTAACCATGATGCCTGCTCTCGGTAACTCTGGTGAGGCATTGTCTGTGGTTTCCGGCGTTATACCTCATCACCTGCTGGCTAAGGAAATTATGGTGGATTTTTTCAGTTTTATTGCTAGAGGAGAGCAGCTTCCCGATACCATCATTCTATTAAGCCCGGACCATTTGAATAGCGCGGCTCTCGAGAGAGGAAATTCTTTTATCAGTGTCAATTGGGAATCGAATGATATCAGGCTGGGTGATATAGCTGTTGACGGGGAATTGTTAACAAAGATAGCTACTAAAATCAGGATAAGGCCGAACCCGGGCGCGGTGCTTTTGGAATTTGGCATTATGAACCTCTTGCCTTTAATCAAAGAGCATCTTCCAGGAGCAAAAATTGTGCCTATTCTGATACCAGCCAACATTTCCCGGAAAGAGGTGGCTCAGCTGGTAAATACAATTAACCAGGTTGCTTCTCTTCAAACTATCATGGTGGCCAGTGTCGATTTTTCCCATTACCTCCCCTCTCGCGCAGCATTATTCCATGACGTTAAAAGCATTAGGGTTTTATTGAACGGTGAGGAAGAGCATTTTGAAAATATAGAGGTGGATAGCTGGCAATCACTGTATGCTGTGAGGTTATTTGCCCGGTTGCGGAAAAAAGAAAAACCGGTCGTAATTGCTCACAAAAATTCTGTGGATTTCTTATCCCTTTCTCCAAATGAAACTACTTCCTATTTCAGCGTGGTTTTTGAGGAGGGAGAAGCTAAAAATGAGGTCGATGCAGAAACAATTTTATTCGCTGGGGATATGATGCTGGGGCGAGGGATAGCAGAGCTGAATAAAAAGAATGGTATTTATTATCCTTTTCAAAAAATTGGACGATTACTGAGAGGCGTTGATGTTGTTTTTGCCAACTTAGAAGGTCCCGTTGGGGAAAACCCGCCGGAATTTTTGGGTGATAAACTACAATTTATCTTTCTTCCCCCGGTTCTTGAAGGGGTTAGCTGGAGTAGGATTAATCTCGTATCCTTAGCCAATAATCATATTACAGATAGGGGAGCAGAAGGCTTACAAGAGACCAGAGATTGGCTGGATAGATATCAGATTTGCCATATTGGTAATCCTTTATATAGCTATCAGAATGAGCCAAATCCCTGTTTTTCTACTGAACACTCCGTTTTTTTGGCTTTTAATAGAGTGCTACCGTTTGTTCACGGGGAGGAGGAAATCGTTAGAGAAATAAGGGTAGCCAAAATAGACAATCCGGGTAAATTTATAATCGTAAGTGTGCACTGGGGAGAAGAATATCAGTTAAAAAGCTCGCCATCCCAGCGGCAATTGGCTCGTCGAATGATTGCTGCGGGAGCGGATATCGTCGTGGGACATCATCCCCATGTGGTACAGGAAATTGAATTGATACAAGGTAGGCCAGTCTTTTATTCTCTGGGTAACTTTATCTTTGACCAGCAAAGTATACCTGAAACTCAGGAAGGACTGATAGTGGGCTTGGCCGTTGAGCCTGATAGGGCCACCTGTTATCTTTTCCCTATACAACACCATTTAGGTCAGCCGATGCTGATGAGTAAAGGCGGGGTAGATGAATTTCTTATCGACCTATCTGAGAAGTCTGATAAAAAGTTAGGGGAAGATATAAGGAGAGGTATAATAGAGATAACAAGATAAATTGAAAAAAATAAGGAGGGGTAAAAATGAGAAAAGCAAAAAGAGGCTATTTTTTAAATAATTTGGTAGTTATCCTGATTATCTTGCTATCTCTTTCCTCGGGGAACAATGTCTTTGCTGAAGTTAATGTTGGTAAGCAACTGGTTAATCCGAAAGATTTTGCGGTAGAGGAAACCGCAGTTTATCCTGCTATTCCCGGCCATTCCTTGCCTTTAGCTATCTCTATTGTTACTAATTTTGAAGATTTTTCGGGGAAGATTCCCTTAAGTTCTACTGTAATAGAGTTGTTGCAGAAAAATGCCTTTGTGGTCATCCCCACCCCCCTTAATATAGGAGAACAGGAAATTTATCTTCCTCCTTCCTGGGAGGCAACAAATCCCAAAGATGATTTTGTCGCTTATTACAAAGCGTTAAAAAATATTGATGTACCAATTTTCATTACTTCTGATTCTCTTTTGCATTATTACCATATCTTTTTTGATACCACGCTGATGCGGATGGAAAGAGACCTTTTCTATCAGGATATCTGGACTATCAGCCGAGAATTGTTTGAAGCATCACAAAAAGATTATGAGCAGTCGGAGGGTGATTTAAAAGAAGCAGCCCGAAGAAATATGGCTTATCTTTCTGTCGCCCTGGAGCTTTTAAAGCCCGAGAAAGACCAGGTAATCAGCGATGAAATCTTAAAAGAAGAATACTGTTCTCCAGAAATGGACCCGAAATATTGTGAGCTAATGATAGCTGGTGTGAAAGATGTTTACGGAGAGAAAGCCAGCTACCAATATTTCAGTGAGGCAGAGTTTGAGCGCTACCATTTTGAAACCCCTGAAGTGGTTAGGGAGCTGGTGCAGTCTGAGATAGAGTTGATAGAGGCACACGAGGGTTGGGAATATTCACCCATTTTTATCTATCAAGAAGATTATTCTCAATATGTTCCCCGGGGACATTATACTAAATCGGAAAGGTTGAAAAACTATTTTAAAGCGCTCATGTGGTATGGTAGAATGACGGCCTTAATAGAAGGCTCTCCTTTTTTATCACCAGGAGAATCTCTCTGCAGTGGTCGGATAGAAGGAATTATTTCTGACTATGATGCCCGGATTCAGACACTGCAAGCGTTTTTGTTAGCCGAAAAATTTATCAACAACTCAGAGCTTCAGGAGTGCTGGAACAGAGTTTACGCCCTTACTTCTTTTCTGGTGGGTTTCTCCGATGATTTAGGACCTTACGAATACGCCGAAGTGCTTCAAGAGATAGGAGAGGAAGAAGGAGGAGCGGTTAACATAGATAAATTGGTTGAAAAATATGACCAGTTAAAAGAAGCGGTGAGAGACCTCCCTTATAACCCCAAAATATACAGTGGATTGGGAGCTTGTGAGTTGCTGATGCCCTGTCCTCCTCTCGAGGAAGATGATATTCAGGAGTTGCAAAAAGAGGCCGAAAGACTTCTATCTCAGACCAAGGGATTTCGCCTGATGGGTCAGAGGTTTACCTTGGATTCCTGGCTATTCTCTGAAATTGTTTCTCCTTACAGTGGAGAGTATAATGGTCCAAAACTTCCCCTTCCTACCGAGGAAAAACCCTTTACTTTCGCCTGGAATGATGATTATGAAGAGTTCAGGAATAACCGGCCCTTTACCTGGGTGAAGACTGATGTTGCAGCCTGTCCCCCTCCGGCAGAAAGAGAAGTTCGAGGGTTTCCTCGAGGATTGGATTTAATGGCTTTGCTGGGTTCACAGAGAGCCTGGGATATTTTAGAAAATTCTGGTGATACCCGGTATAGCGACTATGAAAAGGTATTTTCCCAACTGAAAGATTATCTTGATTCTCTCCGGGCGGAAGATTGGTTTGGTAATCTTTATCTAAACTGGCTTTATGTATTAAAATCGTTGCATACCGAGTTTGGGGAGGGTTACCCCACCTTTATGCAGACTTCCGCCTGGCAGGATAAAGAGCTCCATACCACCCTTGCTTCCTGGTCCGAGCTAAGACATGACACTATATTGTATGTGAAACAGAGCTATACCATGGCTGAAAGGGGAGGAGCGTTTGAGCCTCCTGTGGTAGGTTATGTTGAACCAGTGCCTGAATTCTATGCTCGCCTTTTAAACTTAACTCAGATGACGCTCGCGGGATTTAAAAATTTAATTCCACCGGAAGAAATGGAAAACCTGATGATTGAAGCAGGGCTGAACAGATTTGCCGAGATACTCACCAGATTGCTGGATATTTCCAGAAGAGAATTAGAAAATGTGCCCCTGGATGAAGAAGATTACGATTTTATCGAAAACTTCGGCAGCATCTCCAGGGATTTAATCGGTATCATATCGGGAGGAGACGTAGACCGAGAAGCTTTCCAGACTGTTTTAGTTGCTGATGTCCATACCGAGGGAAATACCGGGAAAGTTTTAGAAGAAGGTACTGGTTTTATAAAAACAGCGGTTGTGGCTTATAGGTTACCTCAGGGACATATCATTTTGGGAGCCGGACCGGTTTTCAGTTATTATGAATTTAAGCAACCTATGGATGAGCGGCTGACCGATGAAGCCTGGAGAGCAATATTAGATAGCAATCCTCCACCACAACCGGACTGGGTGAAAAGTTTTTCAGAATAATTTATTATTCTATCGGGGATGGCGGTTTAACGTTTTATTCTCTGGTTTTGATAGATACAGAACGGATAGTGGTAAGCACCTTTTCCCGGTATTTTTCAAAATCATTGACCGGAGCATGAAAGCTAAAAGTGTAAAACAGGTCTCCGATGATGGCGCTATAGCAGATATATTGATGAATATCTTCGCCAATTTTAATAGTATATAAAGATTTGATGGCCGAATATCCAGAAAGGGTATCAGGAACAGATTCCTGGAACGTTGCACCGGCTGATTTTAGATTTTCCATATTTTCCGCCCATAGTTTTTCTAAAGTATATTCTTCCCCGAAAAGAGGGGTGCCGAGAAGCATAATTGAACCTTTGGAGTCCGGGGTGTCAATTAACACTCCCCGCTCCTGGGAAGAATAGTTGATCCAGTCTTCGGGATAAATCAGGGAGATGTCCAGGTAGGCATATTGATACTGGTAGAAAATGTATCCTTCTGGAATTTCCTGGGGTTGTGAAATTTCCTGAGTATGCAATGTCGGGATAAAATTAAAAAATACTATGATAGTTAAACCAAGGAAAATATATTTTTTCATATTTTCAGATTTTCCCTCCTTTTATTTGTTATTCTCTTAAGAGAATAGTTTTTTATCAGCATTATTTCCTATAAAATGTCGAAAAGTCTCTTTTCAAAATGTTTTCTATCGGGTATGAGAGGTTTTTCTAAAAATCTATTCTTGTTTATTTACAATATAATCTGGCTGAATTTATAGAGCGACCTTTTATAGTCTGCTGAACTTTTGCTAAACCACCTTTTTATTTTGCAGTAATACGAGATCAAAAATCTACATGAAAAACATAAATTATAAAATGCAGCGATTTAGGTAATGCAGGTTCAGTTACAGGGGTAGTTGCTGTTACTCCTTTTTTCCACCGGGTAGCTCGCTTAAAAACCAAATGGCCAGCTAATGGCTATCTGGTGGGAAAGGCTTTCGAGATTTTCTATTTTTACCCTGTTGCTGGCGTATTATTTCGATAGCTGATTTTCCTCCCCGGTCTGGCTGAGGTGTTGTATTCCAGATGTTCATAGCCAGGGCAAGCCACTTACTTGCCTCCTCAATAGAGTCAATATTCTCCACTCGCTGGTGAACTTCTTCACCAAAGCCGATAGCATCGTTATTTGCCATATAGGATAGGACGATATTTTTCCATTCCTCGGGCGACATGATGAGATTCGGTTTTCCTTCTTTCCTGGCCATCTCAGACATACGGGCAACCGCTGCTTCAAGCGTATCATCTTGAGGATGTTCGACATTTTTTACCTCTTCCGGTGTTTTTGTTTTTTCCTGAAGGAATCTCTCTACTTCTATAGGATTAGGCTGAAAGAGAGTTTTTAACTGTGGACGCAAGTGTGGCCCTGGAGAAAATGGCCAAGTTAACCAGCCTGGACCCACCAACCATCGGCCTTGCCCGTTGGGCAAAATATGGGCAGAGACAAGCTGTCTTTTTTCCAAAATATGACTTAACATCGGGCTGTTCACTGTAAACTTCTCATCTTCCAGTTCCATATCAAAACCTCGATCATTAATAACTTTGGTGACCACGCCAGTTATATATCTTGCCTTTTGGATGGTATCAAGAGCGAGAAACAGTTTGGGTTCTTTTAGTATAGCCTGAGCTGCCAATTCAGCCGGATGTCGCCCATCAGGTAATTTAAAACTAAAGGTAAACCAATCCATAAACCGCCTCTATCGGCCGGCAAAGCTACCAGTATCAGCCAGATAATCACTCGCTTCTACTTTATCGTCTCCGAAAAATTGCTCTCGAGCCTGGGCTCTAATGTTAGCAATGGACTCATTCGTATAACACCATTCTACCAACCTATTAGTCATATAAATCACTCCCCCTGCAGTCTTATCCCTATGGCCTCAAGCCAGGAAATCGCTCTTTCCTTCATTCTCTCGTTCTTAAAGCGATACCACCTCTCCTTTTCCTCGGGATAGCGAGCCAGGACATCTTTAAATCGGCGGAAGGCACCTTTACCGTCTATAGCTATCTCAAGTAACTCGACGAGATGCTCATCTTCCACAGTGGAAATAAAATCTACCATATCGTCATAATCCTCATAAGATTCAGCTTTAGGTATCGGTTCATAACGGTCCGGATTTTCATCAATTCTGTCCTTTAACTCTTCCAGGTTTGCATCATCCATATAATCAGAAATAAATATTACCTCTCCTGTTTCCAGGTCCAGATAATAATCAAGGTCGTAGGAATTATTCTCCATTGCCAAACAAAGCTCCTCTAAATCTATCTTTAACGCTCGTTTTTCATCCATATTCCAATCTCTCCTGCCCTCATCTTTTGTAGACTAATCCATATTATAATCTAATAGTGGTTAAAAAACACCACTCAATTTTTATTTCAATATTCTATGAAAATGT
>NZ_JAAYFP010000077.1:0-2649 GCF_012728195.1 Candidatus Sordicultor fermentans | reverse complement strand
CTCCTCCTCCGTGCACATGTATATCTATGAATCCAGGACTCAGATAAAACAATCCTTTCCCATCTATTATCTCCATATCTCTTTCAGCTTTGATTGCGCCTTTTTCTCCTATTATCCCGATTTTGTTTTCTTTCACCAGCACCGAATGATTTTCAAGTATTCTAAAAGGAGTAAGCACTCGAAAATCCTGAAATAAAATCCTTCCCATTTTAAGCCTCCTTTTTATTGAAGGGCTTTATCTAGCACCAAAGCCCCAGCTCCAATTAAAATTTCATCGTCTCCTAAAATAGTGGGCACTACCTTTACTGAATCTTTTAGCTCATCAGGAAGCCGAGATTGCAAACTCTCCAGAAGAGGCCTCATCAATAACTCCCCAGCTCTCGATACCCCTCCTCCTATCACTATTAACTCTGGATCATAAAGGTAAATCAGGTTAGCAATCCCAATACCCAAATAATAACCGGCCTCCCGATAAATCTGAAGCGCCGCTTCATCTCCCGACCGAGCTGCTTCTTCCACAGTTTTGGCAGTAATTTCAGTCTCGTTTTCTACTATTTCCCAAATCTTACAGCTTTTATTGTTTAGCGCTATTTTTTTCATTCTCTCGGCAATTGCCCAGCCTGAGGCTAAAGCCTCCAAGCACCCCCGATTACCACAGTGGCAAAGTGGTCCATTTGGCTCCAAAGTCATATGACCAAATTCACCGGCATATCCCTTGCTTCCTCGGTAAACTTCCCCTTTTAAAACGAAATTAGCACTGATGCCCGTTCCTACTCGTACATAAATAAAGTTCTCTTTTTTTAAATCATTCCCTGCGTGCTTTTTTCCCAAAACTCCCACTTTTCCAATATTATCTATGTAGATAGGAATATCAGGAATTTCCCTCCTTAATAGGCCTCCCATGGGAACATCTTTCCATCCCAGATTTATCGACCGCTTTACTACCCCATCTTCCACCAAACCAGTCATTGCTATTCCTATCCCCAATATTTTTTCATCTGATATCTCTTTAGTTAAATCTTTTACTAAAGCAGTAATCTCTCTAATAACTCCAAACTCAGAGGGATCCAAGAGATTTTTTTTGATTTTTTTGATAATAGTAAGATCCAAATTCATCAAAGAAGCAGCAATAAAATCGCCTTCTATCTCTATTCCTATCACTAAAAAGGAGTCAGGATTAAACCGCAAAAGAATAGGTTTTCTCCCTCCTCGCGATGCCCCTTCTCCTATCTCTTCCAGCACTCCTTCATTAATGAGTTCATTAACTAAAGAAGATACAGTAGTAGAACTTAATCCAGTTAAACTTGCCATCTCTGCTCGAGAGAGAGGACCCTGATATTTTGCCAACTTTAAAATAGCTTTTTTATTCAAATCTCTTAAAAATTTTTGATCTCCTACTTTCATACGCTTATGAAAACATAATTTCAAAACTTTGTCAAGAATCTTTATAAAGTTTCTTCCGTATCCCTTTATGAGGTCGTTTGTAGTTATTTTGTGATGATGTCGCCTCTAAAATCCCCAAGGAAATGTCTCTTTAGTAATAAAAACGAGAGAATGAAGAGTAAGTCCGGTGAAAAAAAATAAAGAACTTCCTATAAACTCCGGCAAGAGAATATACTGAGACCCACAAAGGCCAGACACACTCAGAGTATTGAGGTTATAAAGAACAACACCTAAGAAGGAGGGAAAAGCATGAAACAAAGAAGATGAACTGCAGAATAAAAGGGTAGATGACCGCTTCTCTTAAAATTTTTTTCTAAAAACTCTCAAGCGACCATCCTCTTTCTGCGTAGATAAAATCAAATAAATATTTTAATAGTTTTAATCTCCCAGGGACTAATACTTGTGCACAAGCAGCTACCTTCTATCGCAATATTTCCTTCTACTTTCTCTTCTAATAAATTGACCTCGTAGGCCTCTTTTACGCTCATTGGAAAATTTATCCTGACATCCTGGGAAGGTGTTCCCTCAGTTTCAAACAATCGCAGAATATATGCATCATCATCTTCTGCCTTTTTAAGAGCTGACGCATAAACATGATCTGCATTATATATTTCCACAAAGGAGCTGCTTTCCTCATATATTCCCTCATGGGACTTTATTGCCACAGCACCTAAAGCATAATTTAGCTCATACCCTCTCCTCCAGGCCCGGGAAGTTTGCCAACTACCCTTATAAGTATAGATGCTATAAGCCACTTCCTGATTTTCTTCTATCCACATATTCTCCGGAGTATCATAGGTCGAATATTCATCGCCAGCTTTTATGTGGTAGTAGGAATGCTTTACCAAGCTGGACCTTAACACTCTTTTCCCGGTATCTTTCCCCACTCCCGAGCTACATTCCCTTAAATCAAATCCATTTCTACCGTCATTGCTTAAGACGAGACCAATCTGATTGGAGACATCATCTATGGCTACCCATTTTTGGGCTGGCCATTCATATTTACTCTCCTCATATTCATTAGAAGGTACAGGGGGTCTTTCATAAACTCCATAGGGTATTTCGCCAAATACTTTCGTTGACTCGGCATTATAGTTGACCGGGACTCGCAACTTAACCAGAGTATCCATTCCATACCAGCTATATTTAAATTTAATATCTATCTTTTTAATGTCTTTATATAATATTATGCTTTCTCTTATCTCT
>NZ_JAAYFP010000076.1:0-2001 GCF_012728195.1 Candidatus Sordicultor fermentans | reverse complement strand
CTGTGCAGTAGACCATCTTCCCCCACCTCTCCTCAGCCAGCTGAAAGAGGGTGGGAAAATGGTTATCCCGGTAGGTCCTCCCTGGAGTATACAAAGTCTGTGGGTAGTGGAAAAAACCAGAGATGGCATTACCACTCGAGACTTAGGAGCAGTAAGATTTGTCCCCTTAACCCGGGAATCTCAGGGAGAGTGAGAGAAGTTGCCAGCCAATTTAACTCCTCAATACCGGGAAGCAGAAGCCCGTTACCGAAGCGCTAAAACGCCGGAAGAAAAGTTAAAAGCTCTGGAAGAAATGTTAGCAACAATACCCAAGCATAAAGGAACAGAAAAGCTACAGGCAGAAATCAAGCAAAAAATATCTAAACTGCGTAAATCTAAGGGGGAAAGAAAAAGCAAAGGAAAACTATTTGACCCCTATCTCATAGAAAAAGTAGGCGCTGCTCAAATTGCCATAATCGGTGCTCCCAACAGCGGAAAGTCTACCCTCCTCTCCCTTTTAACTCGTGCACGTCCGGAAATAGCCGACTATCCTTTCACCACTCATTCCCCTCTTCCGGGAATGATGGAATATGAAGATATTCAGATTCAGCTTATCGATTTTCCTCCCTGGTTAGAAGGAAGAATAGAAGGTAATGCCATAGGGGCTCTCCGAAGAGCTGATGGAATAATAGTAGTGATGGATGGTAAAAGTGAAAGACTATTAGATGAAATGGAAAGCCTCCTCCAGGACCTGGAAGAAAACAAATTTGAGCTGGAAAAAGAAAAAACACTGATTCTAGTAAATAAAATAGAAACACCACTGGAACAAGAAAATTTCTCCATTTTTAAAGAATTGTATGAGGAGGAATTTGCTATTCGGGGAATTTCTTTTCTTACTATCTCGGTAGAAGAAAAGGAAAGTTTAAAGAGAGATATTTTTCATTTAGCGGGAATTATACGGATATATAGTAAACCCCCCGGAAAGCCCCCTGACCTTTCTCGCCCTTTTGTACTGAAAAAAGGGGAAACGGTAAAAGACTTAGCTCGTGCTATCCATAAAGATTTAGCTTACACCTTAAAAGGAGCGCGAGTGTGGGGATCGGCTAAATTTGAAGGGCAACTGGTCACCCCCGATTATGTTTTACAGGATAAAGACATAGTAGAAATTAAGACATAGTCTCTTTCCAGAAACACTGTTCATCTTCGTAATAGGGGTCATCAAAAAGAGCATAAGCGAGTGCCCGACAACCATAGCAACCTTCTACCTGGCAGTAGCTACATCGGCCTTTTAGATATTTTCTATCTTTTAAGGTTTCTAAAAAGGGGGAATCAATAGCTTTCCCTAAACCATCTTTCAAAATATTACCCAGAGGATAAGGAAAACGGCGACAGGGGAAAATAGTCCCCTCGGGCATAAGACAAAGTGCCTCTCTTAAATTGCACAAAGCCCCCAGCACTTCTCCTTCTTTTCCTCCTTTTATCCAGAAAGCCTTGTAGGGAAGAAGCTCATAAGGGGTACATTCCAGCTCACAGACATTCACGAGCTCCTCTAAGAAACTCCTCCATTCTTCTCGAGAAAGAACTGCTTCTTTCATTTCCCTTCCTCTTCCCTGGGGGATGAAGCGCTCTACTATCACTCCCTCCACTCCTAAATTTTGAGCGAGCGCTAACATGGAAGATAACTCTTTTACATTTCTTTTACTCAAAGTAAACATGAGCACCAGGTCCAGGAAAGAAATCTCTTGAGCCAGTTTTATTTTGTCCACTACCTTTTCAAACACGCCCCGTCCCCTGATAGCGTCATTGGTGAAAGAACTTGCTCCCTCTAAAGATATCTTCAAAGTGGTTAATTTCTGGCACTCTTCCAAGCGAAAAAGCAGGTTTTTTTCTAAGAGGAGGCCATTGGTAATAATCATAAGCTCTTCCACTCGAGGATGAGAGTTAAGATAGTGAAGGAGAGAAAAAAGCTCTTCCCCCACAAGAAGTGGTTCTCCCCCGGTTATATTTATAGTGGTATAGAGG
>NZ_JAAYFP010000075.1:0-6731 GCF_012728195.1 Candidatus Sordicultor fermentans | reverse complement strand
TTATCCGTCATTCCTGAATGTTCCTATCAGGAATCTAAATTATTTAAGAACAAGAATATTTGGGATTCCCGATAAAAGATTTCGGGAATGACGGGGGAGGGTGAATGTCTCTATCAGGAATCTAAATAAGAGGGAGAGGAGATGCCTATATGGTTCCAAAAAGAAAAAGCAAAAACGTGGATGCCTGATTAAAGATTTCAGGCATGACAGAAAAGTACTATAAGGGGGTGAAACCCCCTTATAACCCCCAAAAGACTAAAATATAAAAATGAAAAAGATCAAAAAAACAACACAGAGGAAAAAATCTCTGTGTGCCACCCCGGCGACTTTCGAGCCGTTTTTAGCCTGCCCCGTATTTATCAGGGGTCTATATATGGTATCCGCAAAACCTGTTAAATTGCTCAAACTTATAAAAGCAAGCTACATTATGTTAAAAAATTCGGGATTACCCCACTCAGGAGTATGCGAGAATCATCGTAGCCTTCGGGGTGATCTTTGGTAATCCAACAAAAACGCCGCCACAGAGCCTTCGCCTTTTGCGATGATATCATGAAGGAAACATCCCTTCTTCCTCTTTTTTCTCATAGAGAGGATGGTATAATGAGAAAACTCCAGGGAAGGGATTCTAATCTTTCTGGAAAGCGTCTGTGGATAACCTGGGGATTAAGGGTCGGGCAAAGAAGGAGTGATAGAAATCGCTCTATTAAAGAATGTGCCGTTTGTAGACAATTCACAGAGGGTGGAAAAAAGGGGAAAATAATCTGTGGATAACTTGGGGAAAAGAAGGGGAATTTTAGAGAGGGGACTGGAAGAATTAGGCCTCTCTCTTGAAAAGAGCCGGATAGAACAAATGCTTGAGTATGGGGAGATGCTCTATTTCTGGAATCAACGCTTCAACTTAACGGGCTTCAAAACCCCCGAAGAAATACTGGTAGACGCCATTTTAGATTCTCTCACTGTTTTTTCCACCCCGCTTTTTGAAGAAAAGATAGAACGATTAGTGGATGTGGGGAGCGGGGGAGGGGTGCCAGCCATTCCCATCAAGATTTTTTACCCCCGGATACATCTCACTTTAGTAGAGTCTAATGCTAAAAAATGTCGTTTCTTAGAAGAAGTGGTGAGGGAGCTATCTCTTGACGGTGCTCGGGTGGTGAGAGGAAGAGGAGAAGAGCTTGCTCACGAGGAGGCCTTTCGAGAAAGCTTTGATTTGTCTACAGCCCGAGCTCTGGGCTCTTTGGCTACAAATTTAGAGCTGACCGTGCCTTTTTTAAAAACTGGTGGAGTGGCTCTTTATTATAAAGGTAAAGAAGTAAAAGAAGAGATAGAAAAGAGCAAAAAAGCCCTCTCTCTTCTTCGTGCTGAAGTGGAAAAAATATGGGAAGTAGCGGTTCCCTTTCGAGAGAGAAAAAACTTCTTGGTGGCGGTGAGGAAAAAGGATGCCGCTCCCCCCTCCTTCCCTCGCAGAGTGGGCATTCCGCAAAAGAGGCCATTATAAAGGAAAGAGGCAATCCTCTATTGTTTTGCACCGCCTCCGGAGGCATCAAGAGGCCCATCATAAACTTCGCATAGCAGCTTGCCGGCATGAGAACAAGCAGGAAAGATTGAAAAAACCAGGATAACAACGCTGGAAAAAACTCCAGCATGCGCGCTAATCCTGACTGGCCATAATAAGCATCATTTAGTCCTCTCGTCTCAAATAGTCATCGCGAGGGTCGTGGTTTCGCTTCTGTGGCGATCTCTGAGTTTTTGACATAATGTAGCTCACTTTTTAAAATGACGGAAGATGCTCCCTTATAGCCCGTCGTTGTGCCCGAGATCGTTGGTTGGGAATCCACCACTCTCTGTCATTCCGATAGAGACACTCAGGAATGACATCTGAGGAGGGTCACTGTGGCGACAGAAAACGCTCCACTAGGAGTCTTTTGCCTTTTCTGTTTATATGTTTTTATCTTACGTCGTAAGCCGTCTGCTTTTCCTTCCCCCCCGGACAAAATTGTTCCACGTGGAACAATTTTGTTTCCCCTCTCCTTGAATCCGAGCTTATGTGTTACAATTGGAAGCAGTTTGTTCCGGTATTTTAGAAGTCAAGAGTTTCTCGGATTCAAGGAGAGAATATGCCTATTAAAGAAGGAGAAAGAGTATATCTGCGATTAGAGGACGGGAAAAATTATCTTCTCAAGGTGGAGAAGGGGAAGTTTTTCAGTACTCATCTGGGAAATATCTATTTTGACCACATAATAGGAAAAGAGTTTGGAGAAGAAGTTTACACCAGTCAAGGGAAAAAGGTTTATCTCTTACAGCCTGGAATAGTGGAAAACATCTTCCATATGAAAAGGAGAACCCAGATTGTTTACCCCAAAGATCTGGGTTTTATTCTCCTTATGCTGGACATAAAGGAAAACGATCGGGTAATTGATGTGGGTTTAGGAAGCGGGGCTATGTGTGGAGCACTGGCCCGCCTGGTGGGAGAGAGGGGGAAAGTCTATGCCTATGAAAAAAGAGAAGAATTCATCGCCATAGCCCGCCACAATCTTTCTCAATGGGGGTGGGAAGACAGAGTGGAAATAAAACAAAGAGATATAAAAGATGGTTTTGAAGAAAAGGACGTGGATGCTCTTTTTCTGGACGTTCCCAACCCCTGGGATTATCTCAAGGAGTGCTGGAGGGCCCTCAAGGGAGGAGGAAGGTTGGCCATAGTTTCACCCACTGCCGGTCAGGTTATGGAGGTGTTGAGAGGGCTGGAGGCTCTTCCCTTCGAGGATACCGAGGTGTGGGAAAACCTCTTCCGACAATATAAAACCAATCCCTCTGCTTTTCGTCCGGTAGATAGGATGGTGGCTCACACCACTTATATGATTTTTTCTCGAAAAGTTTCACCTCCTGATTGGGAGGTTGATTTGAAAGAAACATAAAATTAGTTTAGAATATACCCATCTATGGGTATCATAGTGGCAGTAGCTAATCAAAAAGGGGGAGTGGGTAAGACCACTACCTGTGTAAACTTGGGAGCTTGCCTTGCAGAAAAGGGAAAGAAAGTGCTGCTTGTGGACATCGATCCTCAGGGCAATGCTACGAGCGGGCTGGGGATAGACCGTCGGCAGCTAAAGCAGTGCATCTACGACCTTTTAATCAACGGAGAAAAGGCGAGGGGATTGGTGCTGGAGACCGGGATTTCTCGTCTCTGGCTTCTCCCTGCTACTATTCGCCTTGCGGGGGCAGAAATTGAGCTGGTTCCCCTGATGGGGAGAGAAAGCCGCCTGAAGGAGGGGTTAAGAGAAGTGGTTTCTGATTTTGATTTTATTTTTATCGATTGTCCTCCTTCTCTGGGTCTTTTAACCGTCAACGCCCTGACCTCAGCTCATAGAGTTATTGTGCCAATTCAATGTGAATATTATGCTCTGGAGGGTCTCGGGCAATTGATGAATACTTTTCATCTGGTGCATAATTTTTTGAATCCCCAGCTGGAGCTGTGGGGGGTGTTGTTGACCATGTTTGATTCTCGAACCAACCTCTCTCAACAGGTGGTTGAAGAAACGAGAAGGGTTCTGGGAGATAAGGTTTTTCGCACTATTATTCCTCGCAATGTTCGCCTGAGTGAAGCTCCCAGCTTTGGAAAACCAATAATTATGCACGATGCCAGCTCCATAGGGGCGGCAGCCTATCGGGAATTAGCTGAGGAAGTGCTGGAAAATGAGTAAGCGAGGACTGGGTAAGGGCTTAGATGCACTGATCCCGGGAGCGGGGGCCTTTGGGGCTCGCGCTATTCAAGAAATAGATATAAATAGTATAAAGGTTAACCCTCTTCAGCCTCGTACTCAGATGGATGAGGAGGGGCTGGAAGACCTGGCTAACTCCATCCGGGTGCACGGAGTCCTTCAGCCACTCTTGGTGAGAAAGGCAGAAGAGGGGTTTGAGCTAATAGCTGGAGAGAGAAGATGGAGAGCGGCAAGACGGGCGGGCTTATCCACGGTTCCGGTGATAGTAGAAGAGATAGAGGAAAAAAGTAAATTGGAAATAGCTCTGGTAGAAAACCTCCAGCGAGAAGACCTCCCTCCTCTGGACCTGGCCCGGGGGATTAAAAAGTTAATGGAGGACTTTAATCTAACCCAGGAAGAAGTGGCAAGAAGAGTGGGGAAAAAGCGCTCTACCATTGCCAATCTGCTTCGTCTCTTTGATTTGCCTCCTTCAATTCAGGACCTTTTGCAGGAAGGGAAAATAACTTTAGGTCATGCCAAGGCCCTTTTGAGCGCAGAATCACAGGAAAGACAGGAGGAGCTGGTGGAGGAAATTCTCACCCATTCTCTTTCTGTTCGAGAAGTAGAAAAGAGAGTAAAAAAAGCCGCTCCTCAGGAAGAGCCTGCTGGGCACTCCAGAGAAGAGAAAAACCTTCAAGAGCTTTTGACTCATTACCTTTCCGCTCGAGTTAGAGTGGGCAGGGGGAAAATTACCATCGAATACCATGGCCAGGAAGATCTGGAGCGCCTTTATTCTCTGATTGTGGGAAAAGAAGGAACTTTTTGAAGGATAAGCTTGAATATTTTTTTTGTTTTATGATAAAATTCAGGTTAATAGTTTGAAAAGCAGGAAATAACGAGCACCAGTTGGTAAAATAAAACTTTCAGGAGGATCGTAAATGCTGGACAAAAAAGAAGAGGAGCAGTTTACGATTTTCTGGCTTCACCCCACTAAGGGGCAGCTTAAAAGATTTCATTTTTCCTGGTCAACGCTCCTTTTGGGAGCTCTGGTTTTGGTGATAGGTGTTGGTTTGGGTATCGGTGGAGTGTTGTGGTATCAATCGAGGATTAAAAAAGAACTTTGTCTTGCTCTGGAAAAGATGGAAGAAACCCAGAAAAGCGCTGCTGTTTTGGAGGCCCAGAAAAAAGAGCAAGAAGAAAAACTGAAACAGCTAACCCAGGAGACCGAAGTAGTAATAAAGGAACTGGAAAGCTTGCGAGAGCTGGATGAAAAGGTGCGAAATGTTTTAGAAAAAGACCTGCAATCTCGGTTCCAGAAACTGGGGATCGACTTATCTCTCTCCTCTGTTTCGGTTCCCTCTTATATCCCTCTAAATAGATTTTTAGGGGAGCTACACGTCGCTCCCCTGGGAGTGGGAGGTCCGGAGAGGCTTTCCTCCTTTTCTCTTGTCCGTGATCCTTCACCCCCTTCTTCTTCCGATCACAACTCCGACTTTGGGCGGCAGGCTAAAGCTCTGGAAGACAATCTTTCCTGGATGCGGACAGAAACTCTGGCTCGCAAGAAGTCTCTGGAAGAAGTAGTAGAAGTAGCGCAGCAAAGAGACAGGTTGCTATATGTGGTACCTATGCGCTGGCCTACTTGGGGCAGGGTCTCTTCCAATTATGGATGGCGTAATGACCCCTTCACAGGAAGAAGAGCCTGGCACACAGGTGTGGACATTGCTGCCCCCACGGGAAGAAACGTGGTGGCTACAGCGGAGGGAAAAGTGATTTTCACCGGCTGGAATGGTAATTATGGAAAGTGTGTGATTGTTCGCCATCAATTTGGTTACGAGACAGTATACGGGCACCTTTCCAAAATTTTAGTGAATACTGGCGATGCAGTTAAAAAAGAGCAAATCATCGGGCAAGTGGGAAGTACAGGAAGAAGCACCGGTCCTCACCTTCACTATGAAGTGAGAAGGTACAGTGAGGTGATTAATCCCTGGCCTCATCTTCCATAGAAAAGGGGGAAGAAGTGAAGCAGAATAGCATAATAGGAATAGCGATTATTTTCCTTCTGTGTTTTTCCTGGCCTGCCTGGGGTCAAGTGGGAAAAGTGGTGATAACCGACGTCTCTGTTCAAGAGTTAGCAGGAGACGTTTCCATTTCTATTCGAGGAGAAATTCAAGCAGAAGGCGAAGGAAGCATATTTTTGCAAGCTTCCACCACTTACGAGAATAAAGAATATTTTACTGCACCCCGGGAGATAAAATACGCCCTGTCTCGAGAGGCCTTTTCTCTTTCTTTTTCCCGGGAAGATTTTGAGCTGGTGGACTTAAAGGAAAATAAGGTAGAGAAGCTACCCCAGCTGGCAAAAGGAGAGAGATTGGTAGTCTACGTTTATGAAAAGAAAATTACCTCCCCGGAAGGACAAACCGAGGAAGTAAAACAAGATATTGAAAGAACCGGTTACGCTCTGCGGGGGATACTGGCTAAAGCCACCAGGGTTTTAGAATTTTAAAAGCGCTTGCTTTTTCTTTTTGTGTGTTCTCCCCTGAGGGGGGTTATAAGGGGGATTCTTCTTGTAGTCGGGGAGACGTGCTTCTTCTTTCTTATATTTAACCGCAAAATTTATGGAATATCCTTTTTTGGCCATATAAGCCTCGCATAGCAGCCTGACGGTGTGGAAAAAAGCAGGAAAGACGAAAAACCAGGATAACAACGCTGGAAAAAACTCCAGCATGCGCGCTAATCCCCGAGTGGTCATAATGAGCCTCGTAGCATCGCATGTGTGGCAGTTCCGGGGGCTATAAGGGGGTTCTTTTCTCTCTGCCTGAAACCTAATCAGGCATCCAAAGGTTTTTGCCTTAAATAATTTAGACCCCTCGTAGAACCATTCAGGGGTGACGCCTCTTTCGTCGTACCTGAAATATTTAGTCGGGAATCCAAAGCTTTTTACTGAGGGAGGCTTTTTCTTCCCCATTTAGTCTTTGTTTTTTTATGCTTGTTGTTTTTCAAAGGGGGTTATAAGGGGGATTTATCCCCTTTATAGTT
>NZ_JAAYFP010000074.1:0-4011 GCF_012728195.1 Candidatus Sordicultor fermentans | reverse complement strand
TGGCCGGGTCGGTCGGGAACAAATTGAATAAGGTCTTCTTTTTCCCCCAGAAGAGAAAGAATTGTTTTTACCGTATCCAGATTTTGTCTTTCTTCTCCGCTTCCCAGGTTATATATTTCTCCCTCTCTCCCTTTAAGAAAAGCAGTATAAATCCCTTGAGCACAATCTTCCACATAGAGCCACTCTCGCCAATTTTCTCCTCGACCATAGACCGGGACAGGCTGGCGATGGAGTGCTTGCCAGATAACTACCGGGATTAATTTCTCGGGATACTGCCAGGGACCGTAATTGTTAGAGGGTCGAACAATAACAACAGGTAAATTAAAAGTCCGTTCATAAGCTTTTACTAAAAGCTCTCCCCCTGCTTTGCTGGCTGAATAAGGAGAAGAAGGAGCAAGAGGATGTTCTTCGGTAAATTTACCCTCTTTATCTTTTAACTCCCCATACACCTCATCAGTAGAGACATGGAGAAAACGAGACACCCCAAATTCTAAAGATAACTCAAGAAGTACTTCAGTTCCTAAAACGTTAGTTAAAATAAAAGGAGAGGGGTCTTTGATACTTCGGTCAACATGAGATTCAGCGGCTAAGTGGATTACTCCCTGAGGTTTTTCCCTCTCCCAGATTTCTCTCATCTTTTCTTTTTGAGTGATATCTACCTGATAAAAAGAAAACCGGGGATTATCGGATATTTCTTCTAACCTCTTTTTATCCCCGGCATAAGTGAGAGCATCTACCACCACTATCTTCCATTCTGGCTCCCATTTTAGCAACAGTTTAACCAGATTGGCTCCAATAAAACCTGCTCCACCACTGATTAAAATTTTATTCATTTTTTCCCTCCTTCAACGATAAAAGAAATCGGTCAGTCGCTTCTTCCCAGGAAGGTATTTTCCTTTTCAAGACGGTTTCTACCTTTCTGGAATCTAACGCAGAAAAAAGAGGCCGCTGAGCAGGGGTAGGAAAATCGCTACTTTTAGCCGGAAAGAGTTGCCCTCTCCAGTTTAGCTTTTCTAAAATGAACTTAGCCCACTGGTATCGGCTACAATATCCAGAGTTAGCAAAATGAAAAAGCCCCTGGGCATCTTTTTCTAATAGCTCTAAAGTAAAATATGCTGCATCGTAAGCATAAGTGGGAGAAGAAATCTGGTCATCTACTATCCGGAGAGTTTGTTTCTCCCTCGACCACTGGAGGAGCTTTAAGGGAAAGCTCACCCGGGGGTTATTGCCAAATACCCAGCTTACTCTAAGGAGGAGAAATTGAGAAGGAGAAAGAACCTTCTCCAGCACTTTTTCTCCCTCCCATTTCGTCTTCCCGTAATAGTTGAGAGGAGAAGGAAGGTCTTCTTCTCGGTAGGGATAGCTCTGGTTTCCCGAAAATACATAATCGGTGGAATAGTGAACTAAAAAACTCCCGTGCCTCCGGGAGGATAAAGCTAAATTTTCTACTCCTTCGACATTTACTTTCCAGGCTGTTTCTCTTTCTTTTTCTGCCTGGTCTACCTGGTTATAGGCGGCACAGTTAACTATGATATCAGGCTCGAGCTCTTGGACAGCTGTTTCTACAGCTGATATGTTAGTGATATCGAGTTCTTCATGAGAAAAAGGATAAACCTGGTATCCTCTTTTTTCTGCTTCTTTTTGAATCTCTTTTCCCAGCTGACCCTGGGAGCCGCTGATGAGGAGCTTCATAGGTTACTCTACCACAAAGGGAGAGTCTTTTATTTCTTCCCAGCGGATTTCATCTACCTCTTCTTTCTTTCCCCATCCTCGATAAAGCTGGTTGGGGAAATTAAGGACCAATCCGGACTTTTCTCCCCGGTTCTGATAAGCATGAACTATCCCGGGAGGAATAACTACCCGTAAAGGATGACCTTCCTCGGCAGTCAATATAAGCTGATTCTGGTAGGTGGGAGAAGAAGGACGATTGTCCCAGAGAAGCAAACGAAAAGCAGAAGAACCTAAAAATACAAAATGGTCCCATTGAAAGCGGTGTTCATGAGGACCGCGGGTGACTCCGGGGTGAGTGAGAGAAATATAACCCATAAGAGGATATAAGTCCTCAAGGAGCTCATCCTGGCGGAAAACTTCTATTAACCATCCCCGTTTATCTTCATATCTTGCAAGCTCTTCCTTTATTACTCCTTTTATATCTCCAGGGGTAAATTTCACCAATTTTACTCCTTCCCAAAATCGAGAGTCATATCCCGGGTCAGCTCATTTGCTCGACTGAGAGATTCAAATGTGCCGGCGTCAGTCCAGAACCCGGATAAAATATCGTATTCTGCCTCTCCCTTCTCGATATACCAGTTATTAACATCAGTGATTTCTAATTCTCCCCGGCTGGAAGGCTTAAGCTGAGAGATAACATCAAACACTCGATTATCATAAAAATAAATCCCCGCTACGCAGAAAGAGCTTTTAGGAGAAGTAGGCTTTTCTTCAATAGCTATAATTTTCCCTTCTTTGAATACTGGCACTCCAAACCGCTCCGGGTCAGGAACTTCCTTAAAAAGGAGGCGAGCTCCTCTTTTTTGGTTTTGAAAGTGAGTAAAATAAGGAGTGAGGTCATCTTCAAAAATGTTATCCCCAAGAAGAACCAGACAATTATCTTCTCCCACAAACTCCCGCCCCATTCCTAAAGCCTGGGCAATCCCCCCTGCTTCATCTTGAACTTTGTAAGTAAATTTCACTCCAAAGTCTCGCCCACTTCCTAAAAGCTGAACCACTTTCCCCATATGCTCAGTGCCGGTTACCACCAGGATATCCTGAATCCCCACCTGAGTTAAGTGATAGATGGGATAATAAATCATAGGATATCTTCCCACCGGAAGAAGGTGTTTATTGGTTACCTTAGTGAGAGGATAGAGCCGAGAGCCAGTCCCTCCAGCTAAAATTAAACCTTTCATTGTTTACCCCCTTGAGAAAATTGCCTGATTCCTTTTTATCACCCCTTTTCCAGATTATAGCAAATTTGCTTATTTCTTTGTACTTCTCTTTAAAGAGCTCCCCTCCTTCTTAATGATAGACCCCCATAGGTTTGTTATTGCGCTTTGGAAGAGAAAATAGAGAATTTTCCCTTGAACTTGGCAAAAAAGTTTATTATTAATGTGGTAGGAATTGGTTTATCGGCGCTAAACTTTTTCAAAATAGTTCTGCAGAGAACTTGGAAACAAATAAAGAAGTAATTTTGCCTGTGAAGGAGAGTTAATATTTGGATATACAAGATTTCTTTCTTGATGAAAAATCCGGAGTGCTTGTTAATCCTTCATTTCAGGAAAGCGACTTGCCTTATTTAGATGGCTCCGAAGAATATCTGTTGAAAATTTTAGGTCAAGCAAAAGATAAAAATTCGCTATCCTGGGAGTTAAAAAAGTACATAAAGGACTGGCCCACTCTTTACCATTTAACATTAGAGAGAGCTAATCTTTTAAGGTGCTTTGATTTTTGTAATCATGAAGCGAAAATATTGGAATTGGGAGCAGGGTGTGGAGCTATAACAAGATATTTGGGGGAAAAATTTGCTACGGTATTTGCAGTAGAAGGGAGTTTTCCCAGAGCTAGGGTAGCTAAAAAACGTTGTTCCGATTTAAAAGGTGTCTCTGTTTTGTGCGCAAATTTTTTAGATATAAATTTTCAAAAAGAATTTGATATCGTTACCCTAATTGGTGTTCTAGAATACGCTCCTCTCTTTGGTCGTAATTTTACTACAAACCCTAAAGCTTCAGCAGTACAATTCCTTCGTTTTGCTAACCAGGCTCTCAAAGACAAAGGGCTTTTGGTCTTAGCTATAGAAAACAAACTGGGCTTAAAATATTTTTCTGGAGCTAAAGAAGATCATAGTGGCCTTACATTTGATGGTATAGAAGGTTATCCTCGAAAAAATACAGCAGTTACTTTTAGCAAATTCGAGCTGGAGGGACTTTTGAGACAAGCTGGTTTTGGAGAAATTGAATTTTTCCTTCCTTTCCCAGATTATAAATTGCCCTCGGTAATTATTAATGCCCAGAT
>NZ_JAAYFP010000073.1:0-4195 GCF_012728195.1 Candidatus Sordicultor fermentans | reverse complement strand
GCCGGCGGCATCTCTGGTGTGAAGGCCATGTATGGTGGCACTGGATAGACGGAGAAACCTCCCTTCGCCGTGAATTCCAGGTTGTCCACGAGCTTATCACGGAAAAGAGCATAAGGTGCTGCATAGACAAGCTCATGGTGCTGTGTGCCACCGAAGATTCTGTCACCAGCACAGGGGAAACCCACCGTGGGTTTACCAGTCCCTTTGGCAAATCCTATAGCAGAACACATAGCCCCTTCAGCTACCGTATCAGCCGTGGTCTTTTCTCCGGTGTCATAAGCGTTGGCATGAATGAAACGCATCATCTGGGCAGGATTGCCGTAGACCACCACCACGTCAGGCTCCTCGGTGAATGTTTCCAGCGGGGAGATAAATACTCCAGCGTACTTCTTACCATCGTCTCCCAGCCTGTATACGTTTGCCATGAACTTCTTCGCCGCTTCCTGATCTTTGCAATAAGCACCCACGGCAGCTTTCCCAGATAGGATAGCCTCAGGTGTCTGAATTAATCCCAGGCATGCCGCCCCGAAGGCACATACCATTTTCTCTGGAACGCCGCTATGGCCCATTTTCTGGTATCGCGCCATACAGACCAGTTGACAGATGTTGAGTTTGAACGGAAGCGGCTTTTTAGGCAAATCTTCTTCCCGAGTGTAAAATTTTACCCCCACCGGGAACGTATCCAGCCGCAACAATTGATCTAGCTTCTGAGATATTTCTTTTGGCCCCATAGAAAACTCCTCCTTCTTAACAAACGATTTATAAATGATAGCAAACACTTATTTCTGCCATAATTTCATAAGCTTTCTGCCCCGGAGATTGAAAAGTTCACCATTAAAGTAATTCCACCGCATCACACAAAGAGTATTAAAGCTTGCTTAAATCATTTTACCAAGATGGATTGAACTTGACAAGAAAACAGAGATGAAAGGAGACCGGCTATTTTTTAGGAAGGAAAGGCAACATCTCTATAGTTCAGTTCTATTCTACTAATAAAGCAATTTTAGTAATATTAGTGTAACCATTGACCTATAAGCGGTACAGCGAGTGATAAGGTTGTATAAAGAAAAAATATGAGTTATTATATCCTCGGAGATGAGAGCTATGGAAGAGCGAGAAATAGAAGGACTTCGCGCCCAGCTTTTGGAGTTGAATAAAAAGATAAAATTAGTTCTCAAGCGAGAACGTGATACCACTCGAGACTATAACCCATTGAGCGAATCAAGAGATGAAGCAGACTTGGGAAGTGCCACTGTAGATCTGGCTCTCCAGATGTCTTCCCAGAAAACCCTTCTTGAGATGCTGAGGTTGGTGGAGAAGGCTTTGAAAAAGATAGAGTCGGGAAATTATGGTCTTTGCGAGTTGTGTAAGAGGGAAATATCTATTCAGCGGTTGAAAACGATTCCCTATGCTCTCTATTGTGTGGAATGCCAGTCCAGGATGGAGAATAAAAAATAGGGTGAGTGTTTGACTTATTGAGACATACACTCACCCTACCGGGGAAATAAGTAGTGAGTCAGGTGTGACCCATTTTTTCCAGGTTCTTAAGCCTCTCCTCTATAACTAAGGGGAGACTCGAGTTAAGGTCAGGAGGATACTCTATCCCCCGATCAAACAATTGATAGTTGTATTCCACCAGATTAAAGCAGCTATTGAGCTTCTGTATTGCCTCTTCAACATCAAACGGTTTACAAGAAAATATGTCCACACTTAAGTAATTCCGAACCGGAAAAGTGTGAATACTGATGTGGCTTTCGGCAATTATCACTATACCTGATATCCCACTATCCAGGGGAGAACTGCTCTGATATTGGAAAACGTAGGGCGGTAGAACTTTGGTCATACCCATTTCCTCGGGAAACTCATCCAGGAACCTATGCACTTCGCCTAAGTTTCCAATAATCGAAGAGTCCTGACAATAACCATCAAGGATGAGATGCATCCCCACTTCCAGTATTTTCTCCACAGGTTGTCCCTCCCTTCTCCCTTCGAATTTTTTACTGGCCATTGGCTAAAAAGTACTAAAGAACAAAATATCTATCCCCACCAATTTAAGTGAGGATAGATATTTTTAACAAAAGCGATGGTCAGGAAAACAAATATTTGCTTCCCTGACCACGTCCCATTAAATCCTTAGAAACCAGAATCTAAGCCCAATAACCCTTTTCATCAGGTGCTCCCCTTTCGGATCAGCTTATCCGAAAACAAATTAATCAGGGGACACTCCCCCCTTAGGGAAGGGGCGCTTCCCTAATCTGGGTGTTAGCGGAGGGACAATGATATTATGGCGCAAAAAAGCACCTTTTAGTTAGCCCTCGATTTCCACCCCCTGGCAATTTTTATTACCTTACCTATTATATAATTAATTGAGAGTATGTCAATAATACAAAGGATTGCTTTATAAATAATTTTACATTTCATAAAATATTGGGGTACAAAATAAGCAAATTTATCAATAGTTTACATTGAAAGACCTGGGGCTTGCGATGACGGGAGAAACCTACTCTCTAAAACTATGAGGTATTTTTTGAACAAACCCGAAAGACCTTGACAAAAAAACACAATGTAGTTAACCAAATAAAAGGAAAGATATTGAAAACTCTTAGAAAAAGTGGACATTATGCTTCTGGGTAAATGATAGCTGGAGAACTAGGTGTCTCCAGAGTTGCAATCCGAAAGCATATTCGTGATTTAAAACAAGATGGTTCTATATTAGAATATTTGCCTAAAGGATATCACCAGATTCACTCCTTCCTTGTGAGTTCCCTGGTTTAGGGCAAAAGATATACTACTTTCGGGAAGTTAGCTCCACAGATGGGACAAGGGAACCATCTCACCGAGGATAAAAGAGGGAACAATAATTGCCGAGTCTCAAGGCCTGGGAGAAGAAGGTTAAAATTAGAAAATTCTTCGGTTTGGCCGCAGAGCCAAAATGGCCCAACGATTTCTCAATGGAGAAAAGAAGGTGTGTGGCATATTAGCAGAAATGAATGCTGAAACCGATGCTCTAAATTTCGTAAATCTGGAAAAAGGCATAAATACCAGGTGAAGCGATAACAAAAAGAGTCGATGGCTCTCTCACCCGGACATTTGCCGGTGATTGTATTCACTTATTGGAAAAATTAAAAAGGAAGGTGAAAAACGATAATGGCCGTAGAGGAGAAATATATGAGAAAATGAGGTATGATTTTTATAGATGGCAGCATGGTTGAACATACCACTTTAGTTTTGGCTTTGCCTGTATTGTGGGTCTTTTAGCCCAGATAGAGGTTTTTCTTTCTCGGTCAGACTCCCCCGCGGGCACTCGTTGGAAAGGCATAAGCTTGGCTATATAAATCAGGTCAGGCACTCTCGCCTTCCCTGATTTACCGGTTGGTAAGGAGGCACTGCTATCCTCGCCGACCCCACCGGGTTACTTTACAGGGTTTATTTTCGCTACCCTATCTGCGAGTTATTTCCTAAAAAAGCATGATATTGCCCTATTTAGTTTTATGCTCTTTGCCAATTTCTGGTTGAGTTTGTTTAAAGGAAAAACAGTTGGCTTTGCGCAATTTTTAACCATGGGAACTATTTCTTTTATAACTGGTAATATAGCCAGAGTTATCGCCAAAGCTGCAGGGAATCTGGACAAACTTATAATGGAGAGGTAGAAAATAGATGAACGAGCTGATATATTCCTTGAATATTCGCCCTCATCATTTCCTTTGTATACTGGGGTTTCGGGGGCTGGGCTATAGTGAGAAATTTGTGTCTAATATGGAGGAAGTAGCAAAAAAACTACGCTCTGACTTTACCTCCTTTATAACTTTAGTGCTGGAGTGTGATGCCATTTGTGCTGCTTGTCCTCACAACGTAGAAGGTAAATGCCTGAAAAGTGATGTTTCTGAAGTAGAAGTTGCAGCTATGGACACAAAATGCCTGCAAAAACTGGGATTCAAAGCCGGAGATTCAGTATCGGCTGATGAAGTCTGGAAGAGAGTAAAAGAAAGAATAACACTTGAGGATATAAAAGAGATTTGCCGGGATTGTGAATGGTGGGAGCTAAAATATTGCCTTGAGGGCCTGAAAAAGCTAAAAATTTCTTAACTGCTCAGGCTTAAAACTCCAAAAAGGTTCATATTGATAATCTAACACTTCTACCGAGAGATGCTTTTCCCACCAGTAGTATTTTTTATATTTCTACGTTTTTTCCAGG
>NZ_JAAYFP010000072.1:0-7904 GCF_012728195.1 Candidatus Sordicultor fermentans | reverse complement strand
TGGTTCGGATTTTCAACTTTATCCCTCCCAATTTTATTTTTATATACTTTCTGTATTAGTTAATCGGCAAATTTGCCAAAAACTTTATGATGTTTGGTAGTCTGATTAGAAGTTTATCCCAAAACAGTGTCCAGAATCATCATAACTATAAACCCTAAAAGAAGGGCATAAGTAGATGAGCGAGCATGGGGAGAGTGGTGAGTTTCGGGTATTATCTCGTCACTGATTACAAAGAGCATTGCTCCTGCGGCAAGAGCCATCCCCAGAGGAAGAAAAGAATACATAATGGTAACGAGAGAAATTCCTAAAAATCCTCCGATAGGCTCCACCAACCCGGTAAGTAAAGCATAAACAAAAGCCTGACGATGATTATATCCCACTCCTAAAAGGGAAACAGCTACTGCCAGTCCTTCGGGGATATTTTGTAGACCAATGGCCAGAGCTATCGTAATACCATCAGATATATTTCCGCTGCCAAAGCTCACTCCTACTGCTAAGCCTTCCGGGAAATTATGTAAAGTGATAGCCAGGACAAATAACCAGATCTGCTTTAGCTCTGGCCCCAGTCCTTCTCTTCCCCTCTCAAAGTGCTCGTGAGGTATTATTTTATCAAAAACATCGAGCAAAACTCCTCCTATGGCTACCCCCAGTGCAGCTATCCATGCTCCTCCCGTCTCAATCGCCGGAACTAAAAGACTGAAAGCAGTAGCGGCAAGCATTATTCCTGCTGCCATACCTAATAGTTCATCTCGAAATCGGTGGGAAATTTTTTGACCTCTTCCAAAAAGAACCGGTAATGCTCCCACACCGGTAGCCAACCCGGCTAAAAGACTAGCTACAGTTCCTAAAAGAATAGGACTCACAAGCACCACCCTTTTTTATTTTATTCTCTCTTAATTTCCCGGATATGACAAGCTACTTTAATGTTTACCGATTATATTAATCAGAAAAATCATGCCTTCTCTCTCTGCGTTAAATACTTCACTTCACATGCGGGTTGTTATGAACCTCGTTTGGTAGCCTGCCGCATAAGAAAAAGTAAAAAAGGTTTAAAAAACTGAGATAACAATGTTGGAATGTTTTTTCTCCAGCTAATTATTTTAATGCTTTTCCTATCTTTTGTGCTCTTACGGGTTTATAAGGGGGCAGCGCCTCCTTGTAGTCGATAGAACTATTCAAGGGTGACATCCCTCTTTCGCCATGCCTGAAATCTTTAATCAGGCATCCATAGTTTCTGTCCTCAATAACATAGACCCCGGCTCGAAAGTCACCGGGGTGACGAAAAGAGATGATAAATACGTTCAGGGGTAACACCCCTCTTCTGACATTGTATGCTGCTTCTCGGGACCAAAATCTGCAGGTGTTGCCCCCGGGGAGTTATTCTCTGGCCCGATTTCTTTATATTCTTTGTTGTAAATTAATCCAAATGCTATATTTAAATGAGTAACTCTGGTGACTAAATTCCGGCGAGGTTATATCCTCTGGAAAATAAATACCCACATTTCGGTATCTCTCTTTCTCGGAAACTGTAGCAGACATAAAATTACACCACCCGGTTAGCTGATGATTTTCACCACTCCCTCCTTACGAGGAGGGCGATACATGGGCTCTTTAGCTTGGTATCCAAACACCGCTGCAGCATAGGGAATATATTCATCAGACACTCCCCATTCTTTCTTTAAGGCCTTCCCCTCTTCAAAAAGGAATAAATCTTTCACTACTGCATGTATCCAGTTTGATCCTATCCCTAAAGATGCAGCGGCAATCATCATGTTACCCATAGCCAAGGTGCAATCGTGAATGGTAGTGGATGCACCGTCTTGCCCGAAAACAATAATAAGCGTGGGAGCCGTTTCCAGAAGATGAGGTCTTCTTCCTCCTCCGGGGGGAGCGGGCATATTTTTCTGGAGAGTTTCTTTGATTTTTATCAGCTCATCTTTGTTTTGTATCACCACAAAAAGCCAGGGTTGCCTGTTCATGCCCGAGGGAGCATATCTGCCAGCCAGAAGAATCATTTCTAACTCTTCAGCTTTTATTTGCTCGGGCCGGTACTCTTTTACACTTCTTCTGCCCAATATCGATTTGATAGTTTCATTCATGAGTTTTTGCCTCCTCTGTGCTATCTCATGTATAACTAACTCACCCCCAAAACAACAAAGGGCGCGAATATGCAATCATGTTAAACGAATTAAAAGCAGGAGGTCAAGTTTACATTCCCGCAAAAAGTAAATGGTTTTTCACTGTTGATCTAATAGTCCTTTCTGATTGTCCATTGTATAAAGTCAACCGCAAAAATCAAAGCATTCCTCTTTTTTTATTTTACCCTGCACCTGGTGTGGCAATCTTGTTTTTTCTTCTCTAACGAACGCAAGTAGACCAGGATGCTTTTTCTGGTGTAGTACTCTCGCTTTTAATCATCTCTTTTTTATTATTGCATCGTAAATTATAGTTAATCACAAGACCCATTGTAACCCATTTAACTGCCATCGCGAGCCCGTTTTCTTGTATGGCGTTTTAACCTCCGATGTAATTTGTTTTTAAGATTTGAGCAATTTAATAGGTTTTGCGAGATACTATATTCTATTTTTTCTCCATCTCGACAGGTCTTGTCTTTTTTAATGTTTTAATATCACATCGTAGACTACTTTATATAACCCTTAGGATGACCAAAAAAAGGAAGAGGGAGAAGTTTATTTCTTATAGCTCCTTTTGATAAACGGGCTTTTTCGGGGCGGGATCAATGTTTGACAGGAGGAAGAGAAAGTTATAGAATTTTTGTGGTATTAAGCCGGTGTGGCTCAATGGTAGAGCAGCGCATTCGTAATGCGCAGGTTAGCGGTTCGAGTCCGCTCGCCGGCTCCATCTAAAAATTGTAAGCGCCCCTAAACTTTATTTTTGAAAAGGGGCGCTTTTTAGTATTCACCTTTATTTTGGTTTGGGTCCTTCTGGCGGGAAAATTACTTTATCCACCATATAGATTATAGCGTTAGAAGCAGCATAAGATCCTACCACGTTGATTTTTCTATTAATCACGATGGGCGGTTCCTCAAAAAAGACATGGATTAAATGGCCGTTCAGGGTTTTGTACTTTTCCCCTGCTCGAAAATCGTCTACTGAGAGACGACGAGGAATTACGTGATAAGTGAGTATATCTTTTAAAGTTTCTTTGTTCTCGGGCTGGAGCAATCTTTCCAGTTTTCCTTCTGGAAGAGCGTCAAAGGCATCATTTGTGGGAGCAAAAATGGTATATTCACCCTTGTTGAGAGTCTCCTCCAATCCAGCAGCTTTTACTACCTCGACAAAAGTGCTCAACTCCTCCACTTGAGAGACGGTGTCCATAAATTTAGCATAGTAGACAGGTTGAGATGAAATGGCTTGAGCTGATGCAACACCTACCGCGAGAAATATGCTAAGAATAGCTACAAGTGAAACAGAGATAAAACGCAATTTTTTCATTTTGACCTTCTCCTTTCCTTTTATTTTACTGGGAAACATTATAACATAGGATTTGGAAAATAAAACGGTATGGTCTAAAATATACCCTAAACAAAGAAGGATTATATAGTATAATTTTTTCTGGTTTTCTAAACTCAGAAGGAGGAAAGAAAGTGGCAAAGATTCTAAAAAAAGAAGTCCTCACCCCTCAGATTAAACTCATGGTAATTGATGCTCCTTGGGTGGCTCGCAAAGCCAGGCCCGGTCAATTTGTGGTTTTACGCATCAATGAACAGGGGGAGCGTATTCCCTTAACTATTGCTGATTTTGATCTGCAAGAAGAAACAGTTACCATAATTTTTCAAGAGGTAGGTAAAACCACTATGGTGTTAGGGGATTTAGAAGAAGGGGATGAGATTTTAGATTTTATAGGACCTTTAGGAAAAGAAATCGAAGAAAAATATTTTGGTCACGTAGTTTGTGTAGGAGGAGGGGTGGGTATTGCCCCCACTTATCCTAAGGCTCGAGCTTTTAAGGAAAAGGGAAATCGAGTTACCTCTATCATCGGAGCTCGCAGCTCTAATCTTCTTTTCTGGGAAGAGGAAATGCGAAGAGTGAGTGATGAGCTTTTTGTTACTACTGACGATGGGACATATGGTGAAAAAGGATTTGTAACTCAGGTTCTGGAACGAGTTCTAAATAAAGATAAGGTGGATTTGGTAGTAGCGGTGGGGCCGGTAATAATGATGAAGATGACGAGTCTCTTAACTGAAAAGTATTCCATTCCCACTCTGGTGAGTCTTAATCCCATAATGGTAGATGGAACGGGAATGTGCGGTTGCTGTCGGGTAACAGTGGGGGGAAAGTGTAAATTTACTTGTGTGGATGGTCCAGTTTTTGATGGCCACCAGGTAGACTTTGATGAATTGATGGCCCGTCAGCGGATTTATTTAGAGGAAGAAAAACGAGCGTTAGATGCCTGGTTAATGGAAACAGAAAAGGAGGGAGCCCCCTACCATGTCTACTGAACGTCCTTCTCGACCTAAAATGCCTCAACGTCCCCCCGAAGAGCGGATTAAAGATTTTAACGAAGTTCCTCTAGGGCTATCGGAAGAGGTAGCAGTAGCAGAAGCTCGTCGTTGCATTCAGTGCAAAAAACCCACCTGTATCGAAGGGTGTCCGGTGGAAATTGATATTCCTGGTTTTATTAAACTTCTATCGCAGGGTGAATTGGATGGGGCCATTGCTAAAATAAAGGAGAAAAATAGCCTTCCTGCTATATGCGGAAGAGTGTGTCCCCAGGAAGACCAGTGTGAAAGCAAGTGTATACTGGGCAGAAGAGGACAACCCGTTGCCATTGGATACTTAGAGCGTTTTTTAGCTGATTATGAAAGAGAAAAGGGAGTGAAAGCTCCTTCTCTTCCTCCTCCTCGGGATAAGAAAGTGGCGGTGATTGGCTCGGGTCCGGCTGGTTTAACCTGTGCTGGAGATTTAGCCAGAATGGGCTATAAAGTTACCATTTTTGAAGCTCTGCATGCGCCAGGTGGGGTTTTAGTTTACGGCATTCCTGAATTTCGCCTTCCCAAGGCTATTGTGGCGCAAGAAGTCGATTATGTACAGTCTTTGGGGGTAGAGTTAAAAGTAAGCCGGGTAATAGGTAAAACTTTTACTCTAGATGACTTAAAAGATGAAGGGTATCAGGCTTTCTTTATTGGAACAGGAGCGGGTCTTCCTTACTTTTTGGAAGTTCCCGGGGAAAACTTGAATGGTATTTATTCTGCCAACGAATTTCTCACCCGTTCCAACCTGATGAAAGCTTACCTTTTCCCTCGTTATGACACTCCTTTGAAAGTGGGGCAAAGCGTAGCAGTGATTGGAGGAGGGAATGTGGCTATGGATTCTGCACGAACCGCCTTACGTTTGGGAGCAAAAGAGGTGTGCCTGGTATATCGACGTACTAAAAAGGAGATGCCTGCTCGAATTGAAGAAGTAGAAAGAGCAGAAGAAGAGGGAGTGAACTGCATCATTTTGACTAACCCGGTTCGTTTTTTAGGCAATGAAAATGGTTGGGTAACGGGTATTGAGTGTATTCAAATGGAATTGGGAGAGCCGGATGAGTCGGGAAGAAGGAGGCCTGTTCCCATTCCTGGTTCAGAATTTGTTATTCCTATTGACACTGTGGTGGTGGCTATAGGACAGGGTCCTAACCCTCTGCTCTTAGAGACTATTCCTGACTTACAATTGAATAGAAGAGGTTACATCGCCGCTGATGCAGAAACCGGAGCTACTAGTTTAGCGGGAGTTTTCGCCGGCGGGGATATAGTAACTGGGGCGGCTACTGTGATATCGGCTATGGGTGCAGGTAAAAGGTCAGCGCAAGCTATAGACCGTTTTTTTACTGACTCTAATAGTTTTCCTGAATGGAGGCAATAAAATGAAAGAAGCAGAAGTTGTGGTTATTGGAGGAGGTCCAGCAGGTTATGCTGCAGCCACTCGAGCAGGGCGAGAGGGATGGGAAACTATCCTTGTCGAAGGAAGAGAGTTGGGTGGAACGTGTCTTAACCGGGGGTGTATTCCTACCAAGGTCTTTTTTAAATCTCAGGAAGTAGCTAATCTGGTAAAAAAGGCACAGGATTTTGGGATAAAAGCGGATTTTCAAGGAGTTGATTGGGAAAAGGTCCTGAATCGAAAAAATCGGGTAGTAAAACAGCTGACCAGTGGAGTACAATTTCTCCTCCGGAAGGGAAAAGTGGAGGTAATAGAGGGTTTTGCTTCTTTTCTGGATTCTCATACTATAAGGGTAGAAAAAGAAGGAGGAGAAAAAGAAGAAATCCGGGGAAAATATATAGTTCTGGCCAGTGGTTCCCGCTCTGCCACTCTCCCGGTAGAAGGAGCTAATTTAGAGGGGGTAATCGATAGTGACCAGGCACTGGAACTTTCTTCACTTCCTGAGAGTCTGGTAGTTGTCGGAGGGGGAGTTATAGGGATGGAGATGGCCTGCATTTTTAATGCTTTTGGAGTCAAGGTAGAAGTAGTGGAGATGATGCCCAAGATTCTTCCTCCGGTGGATGAGGAGATAACCAACCTTCTCACTCAGCTCGTAGAAAAAAGAGGGATGAGAGTTCATGTTAATGCTCAGGTGAAAAAGATTCATCGCTCAGGAAACCTGCGAGTAACCTTTATTCAAGAAGGAGAAGAAAAAGAGGTAGAAGGAGATTGTGTTTTAGTGGCTACAGGAAGAGTGCCCCAGGTAGAAAATTTAGGAGTAGAAAATCTGGGTTTAAAAATGGAAAATCGGGGAGTCTGGACCGATGAGTTTTTGCGCACCTCTATCTCTCACATCTATGCCCCGGGAGATGTAAATGGTAAATATCTTTTAGCTCACGTGGCCTACAGAGAGGCAGAGGTAGCGATAAACCACATTAAAGGAGAAAAAAAGGGAATAAGCTATAAGGCAATACCCAATTGCATTTTTTCTTTTCCAGAAATCGCCTCTGTAGGATTAACCGAGAAAGAAGCAGAAGCAAAAGGATATGAAGTTAAAGTGGGGAGATTCCCCTTTCGAGCAAACGGTAAGGCTCTGATTGAGGGGGAAACGGAGGGTCTGGTAAAAATTGTTAGTGAAGCTAAAAATGGAGAGATACTGGGAGTACATATTTTAGGGCCTCACGCTTCAGATTTAATTGGAGAAGCAGTTTTAGCTCTAAACTTAGAATGCACTCCGCAAGAAATAGCCGAGACTATTCATCCTCATCCCACTCTCTCTGAGGCTTTAATGGAAGCAGCTCAAGGAGTTTTTGCCTCTCCCTTACATTTTTCTTAAAGGGAGGATAGATGACACTTAGAGAGCTACCTCTTTCTGATTTTCACCGCTCTTGTGGTGCTCGAATGGGGGTATTTTGTGGTTGGGAGATGCCCCTTTATTACCGAAGTATCCGAGAGGAATATTTTGCCTGTACTAATAGCTGTGGACTCTTTGATATTTCTCACCTGGGGAAGTTTTTTCTTCGAGGGAAAGAGGCAACTCCTTTTTTAGATTATGCTACCTGTCGCAAAGTTTCTGAAATTAAGGAAGGAAGAGGTAAGTACATTTTTTTTCTCAACTGGCGGGGAGGAATAGTAGATGGGGCAACTCTCTTTAGAGAGAAAGAAGAAGAATGGCTTTTGATTTCCAATGCCGGGGCGCGGGAAAAGCTTTTCCGGTGGCTCGATTATCTGATAAAGACTAATAAATGGGAAGTAGAGATAGAAGACGTAACGGAAAAGAAAGCGCTTTTTGCCATACAGGGTCCTGAAGCGGCAGTAATAGCGAAGGAGTTATTTCAGGTTTCCGGTGATAATTGGCCAAAGTTTTCTTTTCGAAAGTTTCCTCCCGGATTTCAAGTAACACATCTTGCCTTTTCTAAAGAAGATGGCTTTGAGATAATGAGTGATGTCTCTCTGGGTTCAGGACTCTGGGAAAAATTGTT
>NZ_JAAYFP010000071.1:0-1589 GCF_012728195.1 Candidatus Sordicultor fermentans | reverse complement strand
ATTCTTTGGAGAGATTCCTTCCTGTCCTGGTGTATGGGCAAATGAAAAAACTCTGGAGGAATGTCGCGATGTACTAAAGGAAGTCCTGGAAGAGTGGATAGTCTTAAAACTTCGCAACGGAGACCAGCTTCCCTCAATTGGGGGGATTAACCTTAATATAGTAGTATAGGAGGCCTGAAACCCACAAGCAGCGTTTAATGTGATTTCGCCGTCTCTTTTTATACAAGATAAGGGATACAAGATATAAAAACCAAGGAAAGATTGAGCCACCAGGTTAATGACAAGACACAGATTATAAGAAATTTTATAGTCTCCTGAAATCTTGAGACGTAAGAAGGAGGTGAGAAGATGGAAATGGTATTGAATAAAATAGAAGAGGTACTGGTTGAGTCAGGAAGATATTCCAGCAGAAAAGAGCTTATAGAAGACGCTTTGCGAGCTCTTATCAGGGAAAAACCAGAATTAAGAGTGGATGTAGCAGCGGAGCTATATAAAAAAGGAGAGGTATCTCTTGCCCGGGCCTCTGAAATTGGTGGATTAAATATAGAGGATTTTAAGGAGCTTCTCAAAAGCAGAGGCATTAAAATCCCTGTCCCCGATATAACGGCAGACGAGCTTGACCAGGAGACCAAGAAAATTTTAGAAGGATGATTATTTTCGATACCGATATCCTGAGTATGTTTGCAAAAGTAGATGAGATTGGAACATTGAGCCATCTTTTTGATGAGAAAATAGCGGTAACACCGAAGATAAGAGACGAAATCTCCGCACCTCTTGAGTACGGCTACTCCTTCCCCTTAAAAGTCCTATCCAGAGTAAAGACAGTACCATTAAGTAAAGAAGCACTGGAGGAATACGAAAGATTTCAACACAACTTTACCCTGGGTAAAGGAGAGCTCGAAGCCATCGCCTATTGTAAAAAAGAAGGGGCTGTATTTGCCACCAATGACATAAAGGCGAGAGAATTTGCAAAGAGAGAGGGTGTTTTTGTTATCTCGCTCCAGGCGATTTTAAAAACTCTCTGGAAGAAAAATATTAAAAGCAAGGAAGAAGTAAGAGAGATGCTTGCAAAGATAAAGGAAGCCGACAACCTTGCAGTAAGCCGAGAAGCGGAAAGAGATATATTTGAGGAGATAGAATGAGCACAAGAAAATCACGGTACATCGATAGGGGGAAGCTTATCCCCCCTATAACCCCCCGAAAAAGCAAGGACTTAAATAAAAAAGCACTGGGAGAGAAACAGGTAGCCTGCGGCGCAGAACTATAAAGGGGCGCTGCCCCCTTATAAACCCCGAAAAGACAAAAGAACAAAAACACAAAAAGACAAAGGAAAAAGATCAAAAATAACCCGGAGGAAAAGCCTCCGCGTCGTCACCCCTGAATGGTTCTATCAATCTCGTTGTCCGTCATTCCTGAATGCCTCTATCATCACCTTATCTGTCATTCCTGAGTGTCTTTATCAGGAATCCAAATAATGGAAGGAGACATCCCTATGATTACCAATAGAAGGACAAAAGGAAAAAGCAAAGACTTGGATGCCTGATTAGGGATTTCAGGCATGACGGCGGGGGAGGTCGTCACCCCTGAAT
>NZ_JAAYFP010000070.1:0-13248 GCF_012728195.1 Candidatus Sordicultor fermentans | reverse complement strand
TTTGCTAATAAGAGGGGGAGAAATTATAATAGATGTGGTTTTTGAGGTGAGGTTATGGATAAAAAAGCATTTCTTATTGATATGGATGGAGTTTTACTCTATGGCGACCAGGCTATACCCGGCGCCAAAGAGTTTATTGAACGTTTAAGAGAAAAAGACTATAAATTCTTGATCCTGACTAATAATTCTCGCTATACCCCTTCTGACCTTCAGCATCGCATGAATGATGCCGGTATAGAGATAGAGGCTCAACATTTTTTCAGTAGCGCTATGGCTACCGCTCATTTTGTGAGTTCTCAAAAACCCAGAGGCAGAGCTTTTGTTCTGGGAGGAACAGGATTGTACCAGGCTCTCAACGAAGCAGGTTATTCTTTTACCGATTACAGGCCCGATTTTGTTATCTTAGGAGAGATGGAATCCTATCCTTATGAGAAAATCGTGCGAGCTTGCCAGCTGATTATGCAGGGAGTACCTTTTATTGCCACCAATCCCGATTCTTCTGGCCCGGGGGAGGGGGGAATCGTTCCTGCCTGTGGAGCTGTAGCAGCTCTGATAGAAGAAGCTTCTGGATACGCTCCTTATTTTGTGGGTAAACCTAATCCCTTAATTTTGCGCCTGGCTTTGAGATATATAGATGAGCATTCAGAGAGTACCATAATGGTGGGAGACCGGATGGATACTGATGTCAAAGTAGGATTGGAATCGGGTTTAGAAACAATTCTGGTTCTCTCTGGAGTCACGAAGCGCGAAGATATAGGCAAATTTCCCTACCGACCCAATCATATTCTTGACTCAGTGGCGGATATAGAAGTTTAAAAGCAGAAAAGAGTGAGAAAATTACAAACATAGATAAAGGAGGAAAACCATGGATGATGAATTGAGAGAAAAGCAAAAAATAGTAGAAGAAACCATAGACAAATATGTGAAGTATGTAAGTCCAGGATTAGCCCGGCTGTTCCGATTTGCCAATTTTTCTACGGTGGAGTGGAGAGGAGAAGGAGCATTAGTTTTTGATATCTACGGAGAAGCCTATATCGATTGCATCGGGGGATTTGGAAGTTTCCCGGTGGGGAGAAACCATCCTCGAGTGGTACAGAAAGTAAAAGAGCAATTAGACAGATTGCCTCTTTCTACCCGCACTCTTTTTAACAAACAACAAGCCGATTTAGCAGAAATGCTGGCTCAGGTTACCCCCGGAGACCTGCAATATTTCTTTTTTGGTAACAGTGGAGCGGAAGCGGTAGAGGGAGCAATAAAGCTGGCTCGCTTTTACACCGGAAGGAAAAAGCTGGTTTCGGCGATTAATAGCTTTCACGGTAAAACTATGGGGGCATTGAGCGTTTCAGGAAGAGATGTATATAAAAAACCTTTTGAGCCACTGGTTCCGGAAACCTATCAGGTGCCTTTTGATGATATAGAAGCTCTGGAAGAGGTGGTGGATGAGAAAACAGCAGCGGTAATTTTGGAGCCCATTCAGGGAGAAGGAGGAATTAATATTCCCCATCCTCGCTATCTTTCCCGGGTGAAAGAAATCTGTGAGCAGAATGGAGCACTTTTGATTCTGGATGAGGTGCAAACGGGCCTTGGTAGAACAGGGAAGATGTTTGCCTGTGAGCACTATGAAGTGGCTCCTCACATTATGACTCTGGCTAAGGGTTTGGGAGGAGGGGTGCTACCCATAGGAGCATTTATAAGCACGGAGGAAATCTGGAAAGTTTTTGAGGATAATCCTCTTATCCATAGCTCTACTTTAGGAGGTAATCCTCTGGCCTGCACCGCGGGGCTGGAAACTTTGAAAGTCCTTCAGGAAGAAAATATTCCTGCGCAAGCGGAGGAAAAAGGTAATTACTGGATGGAGGAGCTCCGATTTTTACAGGAGAAGTTTCCTGATTTGGTGAAAGAGGTACGAGGGATAGGCCTTTTGATAGGAATGGAATTTTTTGATTCTGATGTTGCTTCCCTTTTGGCAGCAGAAATGGCAGAAAGAAAAGTTTTAGTTGCTTATACTCTCAACAACCCTCGAGTGATTCGTCTGGAACCTCCTCTTACTATTAAAAAAGAGGAGATAGAAAAAGTTACCAAAGCGTTAGGAGAGTCTTTGGATAAAGTTAGAGAAACATTAAAGGAAATAGGGGGTTAAGTGAAATGGCTAAAGTTTCTTCTTCTCTGGTAATAAACAGGAGTGTGGAAGAAGTCTACGATAAAGCTAAGGATATAGAAAAGTTAGCTACTTTTTTGCCTGATATAAAAGAGGTGAAGGTATTAAGTCAAGAGGGCTCAGTGGTGGATAGTTTCTGGAGGGGAGAATTTCAGGGGAGAGAAATTAAGTGGAAAGAAAGAGATTTCTGGGATGAAGAGGGGAAAGAATGCCGTTTTTCTCTTATAGAAGGGGATTTTAAGCAATATGAGGGGGCATGGAGATTCAGGGAAGAAGGAGAGGATAAAACCCGGGTAGAACTGGAAATTGAATACGACTTGGGGATACCTCTCGTGGGAGCTTTAATCAGCAAGTTTTTGAAGAAAGTTATGGAGGACAATGCTCAAGCTATGTTAAAAGCTTTGCAAGAAGTAGTAGAAGGGTGACGGTATGGACAAATTTGCTTTCATCATCCATGCCTTCAGCCCCCAGGATATAAAAGACCATCTTAAGTTCTTAAAGATTCTCCCCTCTTCCTGGGTGGAAAGCTTAGCTTCTCGAGTCCCTCCCTTTGTTTTGTCGGAAGTGAAAGGAGTGAGGTCAGAAGCCACAGGTAAAGAGATTGGAGGGTGGTTTATCGGGCTTCCCATGACTCCCCGGGTGCTTCTGGAATATTCCTTTTCTTTTGTAGCTCAGCAAATCCGCAAATGTGGATTTCTGGCCGAGGAGTTAGGGGCAAAAATTATCGGATTGGGGGCTTTTACTTCAGTTGCCGGAGATGGAGGGATTACAGTTAAGAATGGTTTGCGTATTGCGGTAACAACTGGCGACAGCTATACTGTGGCCACTGCTCTTCAGGCTCTGGAGATGGCTTCTTCTATGATGGAGATTGACTTAGGCCAGGAAGAAATTGCCATAGTGGGAGCTACCGGTTCTATTGGTCGAGCTTGCGCTTTGATATTGGCTGAAGAAGGGAAAAAGGTAAGAGTAATTGGCCGGGACCCGGAAAAGGTGGAAAAGGTAAAAAAAGAGGTGGAAGAAATAAAGGGAGAGGAAGTAAAAGGTTTTATAGATATTGAAGAAGGAATAAAAGGGTCTCGGGCACTGATTACCGTAACTTCGGCTCTGGGGAACTTGTTAGAGCCAGCCTGGATTGAGCGAGGAGCGGTGGTCTGCGATGTGGCTCGTCCTCGCAACGTGGCAGAAGAAGTAGCAAAGGAAAGGCAGGACGTTTTAGTTATCGAGGGAGGAGTGGTTGATGTTCCGGGAGAGCCTGATTTTGGCATGGATTTTGGCTATCCTCCAGGAAAATCTTATGCTTGCATGGCGGAAACTATGATTTTGACTCTGGAGGGACGATTTGAAGATTATACTCTGGGAAAAGAAATAGAGGTAGAGAGGGTAAAAGAGATTGACCTTCTGGCTCAAAAACATGGATTTAAAGTTTCTGGTCTGCGGAGCTTTGGAAGAGAATTGAACGAAGAGGAAATAGAGGAGATCAAAAAAAGAATTTGAGGGGAGGGCTATATTAGTGGGCACTTTTTTGAAAGTGGTGGGTGTTGTATTTTTTTGTCTGGGAATAGTGGCGATAATTTTTTCTCTGGTGGGGATGAGCAAACAAAAAAGTTCCCCTTCTTATTCACTTCCTCCTCCCGGGGAAGAGTTCTACCCCTTTCCAGAAGAAGAGTTTTTTTCTTCCACCTCGGATTTTTTCTCTAAGTTAGCAGGTATAGGAGGAATATTGGGGGGATTTGGGGTGTTAGTGGGTGGAGCGGCTCTTTTTTGCTTGGGTAGTATCTATAATGACGTGAAAAGTTTAAAAAACCGGTGAGGGTTAAGGAATGCGAGGAAGGTGACAAATGAACAATAAAGTGGTAATTATAGGAGGAGTGGCGGCGGGCCCTAAAGTGGCAGCAAAGCTACGCCGTCTGGATCCCGAGGTAGAAATTACCATTATAGAAAAAGGTAAATTTCTCTCTTATGCTGGCTGTGGTTTACCTTACTATATAAGCGGAGAGATAAAAGAATATCGGGAGTTAATGGAAACACCCATTGGAGTGATGCGGGATCCAGAATTTTTTGAAAATATGAAAAGAATTAAGGTGCTGAACCGCACTGAAGCTATCCGCATAGATAGAGAAAATAAAAGAGTAGAAATAAAGGATTTAGAATCGGGTGAGGTATCCAGTTTACCTTATGATTACCTGGTTTTAGCTACCGGAGCCAAGGTTTCCATCCCTCCCATCTCAGCTGTGGACTTAAATCATCCCGGGGTGGCTCTTTCTCCCACCGATTTAGCTCATGTTTATACTCTGCATGGTGTTGAAGACGCTGAGGCCATTCGCTGGACTATTAAAGAGAAATTAGCCAGACGAGCGGTAATTATTGGTGGAGGATTGATCGGAATGGAGATGGCTGAAAGCCTGGTTAAAAGTGGTTTAGAAATTACCATTCTGGAAATACTACCGGAAATTTTACCTATTCTGGACGAAGACATGGGGATTTTAGTGCGTCGTTACTGCCAGAGTGAGGGAATCAATATCCGGGTAGGAGAAGGAGCGCAGCGCCTGGAAGGAGAAGGAGGAGTAGTAAAAAGAGTAATAACTGATAAAGGAAGTTATGAAGCAGATATGGTAGTGATAGCCACCGGGTTCAAGCCCAATGATGACTTAGCTCGCAAAGCTGGCTTAGAGGTGGGAGAGCGGGGAGGAATTAAAGTGGACCTCTTCTTGCGCACCAGCGACCCCTTTATTTTTGCTGCTGGAGACTGTATAGAGATAGAGAATTTAGTTTGTGGTCAACCTGCTTATATGCCTATGGGGTCTCTGGCTAATAAGCAAGGGAGAGTGGTGGCTATGAATTTAGCTGGCCGAAGAGAAGCTTTCCGAGGAGCTTTAAACTCAGTAATTTTCAAGGTTTTTGATTATACTGTAGCCCGGAGTGGTCTGGGAGTAAAACAAGCCCAAAATTTAGGGTATGATGTGGAGTATTCTTTAGTGCCTGCTCCTGACCGAGCTCATTATTTTCCCGGAGCAAAGCAGGTGATTATTAAGCTGGTAGCAGATAAAAGAAGTGGTAGAGTTTTAGGTGCACAGATGATAGGTAAAGGTGAGGTTACCAAAAGCATCTATGCTTTAGCTACTCTTCTTAACTATCAAGGGAAGGTAGAAGATATATCCAACCTTGATTTACCTTATGCTCCTCCTTATGCTTCTGCTATAGATAATTTGTGCCTGGCAGCTAATGTCCTGCGCAATAAACTGGAAGGAGACATGGTAGGTATTTCTTCTCAAGAAGTAGAAAAGAAGAGGAAGCGAGGAGAAGATTTCATTTTGTTAGATGTGCGCACCCCTCGAGAATATCAGAATATTCGCATACCAGGTAGTGTTCTTATTCCTCTAGCTGAGCTTCCAGCCAGAGCTAACGAACTTTCTCCTGATAAAGAAATTGTAACTATTTGTGCCGCAGGTTTGCGGGGTTATGAAGCTTCCCTGATTTTGAAGAGCAAGGGTTTCCAGAAAGTTATGGTGATGGATGGGGGCATGGCTACCTGGCCTTATGAAATAGAACGGTAATGGGAAAAAGGTTATTATTGATTGTGAGTTTTTGTGTGGTTGGTTTTCTGCTGGTCTTTTTTCTTGTCTCTTCTATTCCCCAGGAATCCCAGGATAAAGAAGAAGTGGAGGAAGAAATGGAAGAGGTGGCTCCTTCTCCTCCGGTTGTGATGAAGGGAACAGAGCTTCGAGGCTGGGAAGGAGGAAAATTAGCATGGTTACTTCAAGCACAGGATATGGAACTAAACGATGATAACACTAAAGCCATCTGCTGGGGGGCGGTAAGGCTCATTGTCTACCAGGAGGGGGAAGAAAAGGCTACCATTCAAGCTCAGGAAGCGGAAATAAACCTGGATGATAAAGACTTTTACTTTAAAGGAGAAGTAGAGGTAGTGTCTTCCTCGGGAGAGAAGATAGTAACATCGGAGTTGCGATATCGAGATAAAGATAAAGTTCTGGAAACGGAGGCGGAAGCCTCGGTTCATTTTGATGGAAATTTCATACATTGTCGGGGTTTGCGCAGTGATGTCGATTTTGAAAACCCCGAATTTTATCAGATTATAAAGGGAAGTTTTCGATTGAGTGCTATGTGAGAGGTATTATGAATTCTGCTTTAAATAAGTTAATTTTCCTGATAAAGGAAATAGAGAAGAAAAAATTAATATATCTGGATGTTGTCTCCCCGGTACGGCCTTTTTTCGCCCTTTTCTTAGAAAAACCTCTTCTTTATGTGGTAAGCGACAGGGAAAAGAGAAAAAAGGTCGTTTCTCAATTAGAAGCTTTACAATCTGTAGCGGGGAAGCCTTTTTTGGTGGAGGGGGTTAAGAGGGAAGAAGAATTCTTCGGGGTGAAGTTACAATCTAATTTTCGGCAAAAGGAAGTTGTTGCAGTGGTAGAAGCTCAAGACCTTCACCTGGATGTGGAAGATCTGGATTATTTTCTCACTCATTCCTTTCTTTTAGAAAAGGGAAAGGAAACCAGAAGAGAGGAGTTTTTGGATCTTCTTTTCAGCCTGGGTTATGAACGCCAGGAGTTAGTTAGAGAAAGAGGAGAAGTGGCGATAAGAGGAGAGGTGGTAGACCTTTTCCCTCCTCATCTTCCTCTTCCGGTTCGCACTTATTGGTGGGGAAATCAGATAGAAAAGATGAAGTTTTTCCGTCCCGAAAGTCAGCGTACTGAAGAAGAAGTAAAGACTCTTTTTATCCCTCCTCGAAGCGGAGAGTTCAAAACTGTACCCCTTCTTTCTTCTTTAAAAAAAGAAGTAAAAACCATTTTTTGGGATGGGGTGATAGTGGAAGATCTGACTCTTTCTTCCCGGCAAGTATTTTCCGGAATCGGTACTCAGGAAGCTCAAGATTCTTTTTCTCTTGAAGTAGAGCGAATACCTTCTTTTTGGGGCAAGATTGACGATTTGAAAGATTATCTGGAAACAAGCCTCTGGAATAAAATTTTTCTCCTTCTTCCTCCGGAAAAGCTGGAGATTCTTTCTTCTCTTTTAGAAGAGGAGAAAGTGGATTTTGGCTTAAACCTGGAAGAAAATAAAAAGGTGATTCTCTTTCCTGGATACCTGAGGGAGGGTTTTGGGATACCAGAGATTGGTTTAGCTTTCATCTCTTCCTGGGAAATTTTTGGGAAAGAATTTGTTCCCTCTCCGGAGGTTCCCAAGAAATCTCTGGTCTCTCTTTCCTCTCTTTCTCCCGGAGATTATGTGGTGCATGAGGAAGAAGGCATTGGTATTTTTCGAGGATGGAAAGAGATGACTGTAGAGGGGATAAAACGAGTGTATGTGGAGATAGAATACGGTAGAGGAGACATTCTTTACCTTCCTGCAGATAAAATCTATCTCCTGCAAAAATATGTGGGGGCGGGAGAGGAGAAGCCCCGAATTAATCGTCTGGGGAAAGATGAATGGGCGAGGACCAAAGAACGGGCTAAAAGAGCAGCAGAAAAAGTAGCTCAAGACTTAGTAGAAGTTTATGCTCGGCGTCAATTGGAGGAAGGTTATAGTTTTTCTCCGGATACTCCCTGGCAAAAAGAGCTGGAGCTATCTTTCCCTTTTCTGGAGACTCCGGACCAGAAAAAAGATATTGAAGAAGTTAAAAAAGATATGGAAAGCCCTCGCCCCATGGACCGCTTGATCTGTGGAGATGCGGGATACGGGAAAACAGAGATTGCCATACGGGCAGCTTTCAAAGCAGTAATGGATGGAAAGCAAGTAGCTGTTTTAGCTCCCACTACTCTTCTTTCTGAACAACACTATGTTACCTTTCGGGAAAGAATGAAAGACTTTCCGGTGACTGTTGCCGTTTTAAACCGCTTTCGTACTCCCCAGGAGCAAAAATCAATACTGAAAAAAGTGGAAAAGGGAGAAGTGGACATCATAATCGGCACTCATCGCCTTTTGCAAAAAGATGTATTTTTTAAAGATTTAGGTTTATTGATTGTAGATGAGGAACAACGCTTAGGGGTGAGGCATAAAGAGCAGCTGAAAAAACTCAAGTCCAACCTGGATGTTTTAACCCTCACTGCCACTCCTATTCCTCGTACTCTTTATCTTTCTCTTTTAGGTCTTCGGGATATCAGTGTGGTAGAAACACCACCGGAAGCGAGAAAACCGGTTTATACTCTGGTGATGCCTCGAGATAAAAAAGTGATTAAAGAAGCCCTGGAGAGAGAGATAGAGCGAGAAGGTCAGGTTTTTTATGTCTGCCCTCGGATTAGGAATTTAATGCCGGTGAAGGAAGAGCTGGATGACCTAATTCCCGGGGTAAAAGTGGCCTTAGCTCATGGAAGGATGGGAGGGAAGGAGTTAGAAAAAGTTATGGAAGATTTTTATCGGGGTAAAATTTCTGTTTTACTTTGTACCACTATTGTAGGAATTGGTCTGGATGTCCCCAATGCCAACACTATCATTGTAGATCCGGCTACCCTGTTTGGATTGGCTCAGCTTTATCAGTTGCGGGGAAGAGTGGGGAGGTTTGATAGAGAAGCCTATGCCTATTTTTTGTATCCCCCTCGTCTAACTGGAGAGGCCAGGGAGAGACTGGAAGCTCTTCTTGAGTTTGGTGCCACCGGTTCAGGTATGAAACTGGCTCTCCGGGATTTGGAAATTCGGGGAGCTGGTAATATTCTGGGAATGGAGCAGCACGGTTTTATTCAGGAAGTGGGTTTTTCTCTTTACACTCGTCTTTTAGAGGAAGAAATTGCTCGCCTGCGAGGAGAAGAAGAGATTTCTTCCATTACCCCTCATATAGATTTAAAAGAAGAGGCTTATCTACCTTCTTTTTACCTGTCCAGGGATAGTGAAAGGTTTTATTTCTACCAGAAACTGCTGGGGGTGAGAAAAGAAAAGGAAATAGAGGAAATAAAGGAAGAATTGGAAGATCGCTTTGGACGTCTTCCCCGGCAGGCTGAGAATCTTTTGCAGATTACAAAAATAAGGCATTATGCTAAAATAGCTCAGATTGAAAGCATAGAAGAAAAAGATGGAGAACTTTATTTTGTGGCTTCTCTTCCGGTTCTTTTGGGTTTGAGCCAGTATATGGAAGAGAGGGGAAAAGAAGGAAGGCTATTCAACTATCAAGGCAGAGAGGCATTCAAAACTAAAATGTTGCCTCTCCAGGATTTAGTTTCACTTCTGGAAGGGATGGTTATTGAGAGTGTCCAGTGGCAGAGCCGGTGAGCTTTTTGAGGAATTAATAGAAGTAGTGGCTACTTTACGGGGAGAGGGAGGCTGTCCCTGGGATAGGGAACAAACTCGGGAGACACTAAAACCTCTCATGGTGGAAGAGCTCTATGAAGCCTTAGATGCCATAGATAAAAAAGATGAGGTGAGATTGAAGGAAGAATTAGGGGATATGCTGCTGCATATCGTTTTTCACGCTCAGATAGGAAAGGAAAACCATACCTTTACTATTGAGGAGGTGTTAGAACACCTTATTTATAAGATGAAGAGACGCCATCCTCATGTTTTTGGAGAAGCTAAAGTAAAGGATGTAGATGGGGTGCTCTTAAACTGGGAAAAAATAAAGGAAACAGAAAGAGATAAAAGTGGGATGCTTTCCACTTTGCCTCGCAGTCTTCCTGCTCTTTTGCGAGCTCAGGCTATGCAAGAGCGAGCCTCTCGAGTGGGTTTTGATTGGGAAGCACCTGAGGAAGTAGAAAAAAAGGTAGAAGAAGAGTGGGGAGAATTTCGAGAAGCCTGGAAAAGCAAAAACCCTCAGAAAATGAAAGAGGAATGGGGAGATCTGGTTTTTGCTTTAGTTAACTTAGCTCGTCATCTGAATATTCAGGCTGAAGAAGCTCTGCAGGGAGCTAATAATCGTTTTGCTGAGAGATTTGGTTTTATAGAAAGAAAAATCAAAGAACAAGGCAGGGAACTTTCTGGTGCAACTTTAGAGGAGATGGATGCTTTATGGGAAAAAGCGAAAGAGAAATTCACGCCGGAGGAAAAATAAGCCTCGCTGAATTTTTGAAACGTTTAAAAGTTATTTTACCTCTGGTTCAGGGATGGAATCCTGACCTTTTGATAGCAGTTAACCCAGAAGGATTGATTTTGAGTGGTTTTTTAGCCTCTTTTCTGGATAAAGAAGTGAGAAATATGGCTTTCAAAGAAGAACCCTTCCAGATTACCTGGGATAATTTAGGGAATCTGGAAGGTAAAAGGACAGTTTTGGTGGCAGGAAGATTCCGAGAGGAAAAAAGCAGAGAAGAGATAGAGAAATGGGTTAAAGACCATGGAGCGCTTTCGGTGCTCGTGATGGTAGCAGTAGGCGGGAAAGGAGATTATTCTCTTTTCCCGGAATGGGGGGAAAATATCCTTTTGCCCTGGGAAGACAATGAGGTTAGATAAATTTCTCAAAAGCTCTTCTTTGATTAAAAGAAGACCACTGGCTCAAGCAGCTTGTAAGGGGGGGAGGGTTTTGGTGAATGGTAAAGTAGCCAAACCAGGGACAGGACTTAAATTGGAAGACGAAATCACCATTTTCACCTCTGCTTATAAAATAGTGGTGCGAGTTAAAAGTCTCAGCGAAAAAGAAAGAGGAGAAGAATTGTACGAGGTGATAAAAAAGGATAGGTTAGAAGAATGAGAATACTGGTTGCTCCTGATTCTTTTAAGGGCAGTTTAAAAAGTACCGAAGTTGCATCGCTGGTTAAAAAAGGGCTACAGAGGGTGGATAAAGGCTGGTTGGTAGTGGAGCGACCTTTAGCTGATGGAGGGGAAGGAACGGTAGAAGTTCTGGTGCAGGGGACGGGGGGTAAAATAATAGAAAAAGAAGTATCTGCCCCCCGGGGAGAGAAAGTGAAAGCCCATATCGGGGTAGTATCTTGCTCTTGTGGAGAGGTGGCAGTTTTAGAAATGGCTCAAGTAGCGGGGTTAACACTTTTGCCACCTGAGGAAAGGAATCCTCGTTTTACCACTACCTACGGTGTGGGAGAGTTGATAAAAGAGGCAGTAAACCTGGGATTTCGTCGCATCATATTAGGAGTGGGGGGTAGTGCTACCAACGATGGGGGGATGGGAGCGCTGAGAGCTCTGGGAGTGAGGTTCTTTGACCGGGAAGGGAAGGAGCTAAAAGGAGTGGGTGATGATTTACTGCTGGTATCTTCCATTGACTCTCAGCATTTGTTTAAAAAACCGGAAGAAGTGGAGTTAGTTATCGCCTGTGATGTAAAAAACCCCCTTTATGGAGAAGAAGGGGCAGCTTATGTGTATGGTCCGCAAAAAGGGGCCAATCCTGAAGAGGTGGAAGCACTGGACCAGGGTTTACGTAATTATGCGCGATTAGTCAGAGAGCACACCGGGATAGAAATTGACCATTTACCGGGTGCAGGAGCAGCAGGAGGAATAGGAGCGGGGTTATATGCTTTTTGGGGAGCACAATTTGCCTCTGGCATTCAGTTGATTATGGATATTTTGCATCTGGAAGAAGAAATTAAAAAAGCAGATTTAGTGATAAGCGGAGAGGGGAAGATCGATAAGCAATCTTTTTATGGTAAAGTAGTTAGTGGGGTGGAGGAAAAGTGTAGGAAATGGGGGAAGCCTCTTCTTCTGGTGGGAGGAAAAATCAGCGAAGAAGCTTTTTCTCTGTGGGAAGAAAGAGTTTTAGCTCTTTTTTCCATAGCTAATGGTCCTATCACTGAAGAAGAAGCATTTCAAAAGGCGCCTTTTCTTCTGGAACACCTGGCTTTTAACTTAGGACGAGTGTGGAAGGGAGGAGAGATTTATGCCTGAAAAGATAGAATTTTCCTTTCCGGAGAGAGGAATTACGATAGAAGCGGAGCTAAGTGACAGTTCCCTGGCTGAAGAAATTTTTCGCATTTTGCCTGTGGAGGCACGAGTTAGTCGGTGGGGAAAGGAGATTTATTTTGCTATTCCTCTGAAGGCTCCTATCGTTTCTCCCCAAGAAGTGGTAGAAGAAGGTGATATAGCTTATTGGCCGGATGGAGCCTGCCTTTGTCTTTTCTTTGGTCCTACTCCGGTAAGTAAAAATGGGGAGATTAGACCGGCCAGTGCAGTAGAAGTGGTGGGGAAAATCCTTTCTCCCTGGGCTATTCTGGATGAAATACCCTCTGGTGACATAGTAAAAATTACCCAATTTGATAGAAAAGGAGTTGATAAAGGATGAGTACTATTTTTGATGTTCATGCTCGGGAAATTCTTGATTCTCGAGGGAACCCCACAGTAGAAGTCGACGTAATTTTGGCTTCTGGAGCTTTTGGTCGGGCATCTGTTCCTTCTGGAGCTTCCACCGGTACTTTTGAAGCAGTGGAGTTGCGAGATGGTGATAAAAGGCGCTATTTGGGCAAAGGAGTACGGAAAGCGGTAGAAAATGTTAACGAAATTATCGCTCCGGAAATCATTGGTTTAGATGCATTAGACCAGGCGGTAGTGGATAAGACTCTTATCGAGCTGGATGGAACGCCCAATAAAGCCAAGTTAGGAGCTAATGCTATTTTGGGAGTTTCTTTAGCGGTAGCCAGAGCAGCAGCTGATTATAGTGGGCTTTCTCTTTATCGTTACTTTGGGGGAGCTAATGCTCGAGAATTACCTGTTCCTCTTATGAATATTCTCAATGGGGGGAAACATGCTGATAGCGGAGTGGATATCCAGGAATTTATGATTGTTCCCTGTGGAGCTCGTTCTTTTGGTGAGAGCTTAAGAATGGGGGCGGAAGTCTTTCATAACTTAGCCAGGGTTTTAAAACGGAGTGGTTACTCAACAGGTGTAGGAGATGAAGGAGGTTTTGCTCCCAATCTCCATTCTTCTGAGGCAGCTATTGAGGTAATTCTGGAAGCTATACAGTTGGCTGGTTATGAACCGGGTAAAGATGTTTATCTGGCGTTAGATGTTGCTGCTTCTGAGCTTTATAAAGATGGAATATATGTTTTTGAGAGGGAGGGGGTGCGCCGTAACGTAGAGGAAATGATCGATTTTTACCGCCGTTTGGTAGAAAATTATCCTGTCATTTCTATCGAAGATGGTTTAGCCGAGGAAGACTGGGAAGGATGGAAAAAGCTCACTTTTGCCCTGGGTGATAAGGTGCAGTTAGTAGG
>NZ_JAAYFP010000069.1:0-8623 GCF_012728195.1 Candidatus Sordicultor fermentans | reverse complement strand
TTCGTCACCCCGGCAATCTTTAAGCCGGGGTCTATAAGTATTTAAAAACCAAAGAAAAAGCAAAAACTTGGATTCCCGACTAAAGATTTCGGGAATGACGGATGAGGGTGAGTGCCTGATAAAAAACCTCCGCGTCGTCACCCCTGAATGCTTCTATCAGGGGTCCATGGTTTTAAAACAAAAGAAAAAGCAAAAACTTGGATTCCCGATAAAAGATTTCGGGAATGACGAGAGAGGAGGCGTCACTCCTGAATGATCCTATTGCCTTTTATTCGTCACCCCTGAATGGTTCTATCAGGGGTCCACAGTATTAAAAAACATGGATGCCTCGCTAAATTTCAGACATGACAAAAAGAGAAGCCCTCGGAGTGAGAGGGACGGTTTAGAGAGCTTGCGGGGAGAGGGTTAGGGTGAATCAGCTATAAAGGGGTCTCCGCCCCTTTATAGTCCCCCTGAAAAGACGAAAGCATAAAGACAAAAACCAAAGGAAAAGCAAAAACTTGGATTCCCGATTGAAGATTTCGGGAATGACGAGAGAGGGGGTCATTCCTGAATGATCCTATCAGGAATCTAAATAATTTAAGGGCAAAAAGCATGGATTCCCGATAAAAGATTTCGGGAATGACAAAAAAGGGGCGTCACTCCTGAGTGGTTCTACGAGGGGTCTAAATAATTTGAGGGCAAAAACCTCTGGATGCCTGATAAAAAATTTCAGGCATGACGAGAAAGGAAACTCTCGACTCTTTTTCTTTCCCTCACCCTCCGAGGGTGAGGGTGGTTTACTCAATTTCGCCACCGCCAGCACATAATTGGCCCGGGAAAAAGCCGGAATAAAAATGACCCACCCCTTAAGCTATAATCCCTCTCATCGGATTAAAGATGGGAGGGAAATACATGTTAAGGAGTCAGGTATGATGTTACACCAGGTGAGAAAAGAAGGGAAGAGCATAAGAAGTATAAGCAGAGAAAGAGAGTTTTCTCAGGTCACGGTGAGACGTTATCTCAGAGCTCAAAAGATGCCAGATGTGTTTGGTAGAATAGAAATACAGCACAGCGGAAGTTAAAAAGTACAGCATAAAAATTACTACAAACCTGGAATTCAGAAAGTGGAATGGAATATTTTATGATGAGATAAGACAGCCGCCATCATTACCGTTTAGTTCACCACAGTCATTTACTGGTCTTTTCCGGACCAAGTTATCCTTTGCCTCATTCTACTATGAACTGTTAATTCTGGAATTGAAGGTGCTGCAAAAATTAACTTCCGGAACGCTGCAAATTCATATTGCAAAACACAGCCAGAGAAAAGAAGGGGGGGTGCGGAGAAATATTCTCTCTTACTGTACGCACTCAAGAATTTGAAATTCATTCTTCAGGAAAGATGATAGCTCATCAGCACAACCATTAAAGATGGGTAAAGAAATGTTTGACAAGAGCTATGAGGTCAGCAAAAGTTCTATAAAATGGTTATGCATCGTTTTCTTCTTATTATAGAGAGCACAGCAAAGGCCTGATTCTCAACTAACTAAAGGTAGCCTGTTCTCCTCTCTCTGCACCGTGTTCGCAGTGGTGGAAAGGGGATATAGCAGATTGTTCTGTAGTGATGCGTAAAGCCTCCAAGTCTTGCTCAATCTGGTTTTTGAGCTCCGAAAGAGAGGGAAAAACCATTTCTTCTCTCAAGAAAGCCTGGAATTCTATGGTCAGCCTTTCTCCATAAAGCTCTCGAGAGACTTCCGGGATGAAAACTTCCACCAGCCGGCGAGGAGAAAAATTTACCGTAGGCCTGTGGCCTACATAAATAAGAGAAGGGTTTCTCTCTCCTATCTCTTTTCCGGAAACGTAACCGGTATACACTCCAGATGCAGGAAGAAGCTTGTAAGAAGGAGGATAAAGATTGGCAGTGGGGAATCCCAATTTTCTTCCCACTCCTTTTCCCCGTCGGACTCGCCCCTCGAGAAAGAAAGAATAACCTAATAAGCGATTAGCAGAAAGTAAATCGCCGCTTTCTAAATGCCATCTAATGCGGGAGCTGGAGATAAGCTCTCCCCCTTCCCGAAGGGAAGGAACCACTGTTACTTCTACTCCTCTAAAAGAAAGATGGTTTTTCAAAAGCTGAGCGTCGCCTTGAGCCTGGAAACCAAAACGAAAATTCTCTCCCACCACCACTCCCCGGGGTCTAATTTCCTGTTCCACAAGAGTTAAAAACTCCTGAGCTGTCATTTCTCGGAAGCTCTTGTTAAAACGCACAAATTGCAAAAGGGACTGAGGAAATAGCTCCTGTATCAGGCAATACTTCTCTCGATAAGTAAGGATGTGCTTGACCTCTTCTGAAGAGAGAAAGTTTCGAGGATGAGGATAAAAAGTAAAAATATGCAGTTTAGCTTTCTCCTCTTGAGCCAGGCGGTAAGCTTCGCCTAAGAGGTATTGGTGACCGCGATGAACTCCATCAAAAAAGCCCAGAGCTAAAATATTATTCTCTGCAGATTTTATTCCTCTCTGCCACATATCTATTCTCCTAAAATTATCCGGGGTCTCAATTCTCCATCATCCTCTATTTTACCCAGACCTAAAAATTTATCCCCCTCATACATCTTAACCCATCCTTTTTTTTGCCAGGGAGAAAAGACAAACCCTCCATGTTTTATCCTTTTCGCTTCTTTCTCTTCTAAGTGAACCGAGGTAATCCAGTACAAACCCTGATCGGGGGGAATGCTTTTTGAGAGGAGAAACTGCCGGTCTATTTCCCTTTCTGTTATCTCTTCACTCTGCTCCAGAGAAAAATCGCCTACTTTTTCCCGACGAAGAGAAAAAAGGTAAGCGCCCAAACCGCTATCTTCTCCCCACTCGTGAGCCAGACTGCGGATGTAAGTTCCACTGGAGCAGCGAACTAAAATTTCTGCCTCTGGCCACTCTCCTTCTTCCCAGGATATGAGCTCCAGATCATAAATCTCTACTTCTTTTTCCTGCACAGGGAGTGTTTTGCCCTGGCGAGCATACCGATAACGAGGTTTGCCCCGATGTTTACTGGCAGAAAAAGGAGGCACCTGCTGCTTTATTGCTCCTCGATATTTGAGGAGAAGCTCCTCTCCTTCCTTTTTTGATAAATTGCCTTTTCTAACTTTTACTATTTTTCCTGTAACATCATAAGTATCGGTAGATATACCAAAACGGATTCGAGCCCGGTAAGTTTTATCCAGAGCCTGGAAAAAAGAAGCAAGGCGCGTGGCTTTACCCCAGCAAATTACCATTACCCCTCGGGCGAAAGGGTCAAGGGTGCCAGTGTGGCCAGCTTTTTCTCCCAAGATTTTTCCCACCCGTTCTGTAATTTCAAAGGAAGTCATTCCTACCGGCTTATAAACATTAAGTATTCCGCCCGGCACTCTCTTTTTTTACCTCTTCAGTAAGCGATGAGGGATTGCTCAGGAATTTTCTCACCACACTTAAAACTTCCTCTTTTACCCGGGGAAAATCGCCTTCGATTTTGAATCCCGCCGCTTTATGATGCCCTCCTCCCCCAAAATAATGAGCGATAGGCAAAATATCCCTTTCTTCTTGAGAGCGCAAACTCACCCTAAAAGACCCATCCTCCACTTCTTTAAAAAAGAGAGAAAGCTCTGCTCCCGGGATATAAAGCCCATAATCTACTATTCCCTCACTATCTTCCTCTTGCGCCCCACAGGCTTCAAAATCTTCTTTAGTTAAATAAATCACCGAAAACCGAAAATCTTCATCATAAAAAAGATGGTCAAGCGCCCGCCCTAAGAGCTTCAAAGCTTCTAATCTCCGAAAGTTAAAAGCATAACGCATTATCTGGGCAAGAGATGCACCTGAGTTAATCAAATCTTCTACCACTTGCAAAAGGCGAGAATCCATATCCACAAATTGAAAACCACCAGTATCGGTCACAAAACCAGTAAGAAGGTTAATCGCCATATCGGAGCTTATTTTTACTCCTGCTTCCTTTATTAGCTCGTAAACCAGAAGAGTGGAAGAAGGGGAGTCGGGGACTACCCAGTTTATATCTCCAAAACGAGCGTTATCGGGGTGATGGTCTATATTCACAAGAAGAGAGGCCCCGTTGCATAGCTCTTTTAATCTTCCCAGGCGATCGGGATGGGAACAATCTAAAACTATTACCACATCTCTCTCAGAAGAAGAATTCAGAGAATAGAACTCCTCCAGAGTCAGCAGCTCTTCCTTTCCAGGCAAAAACTCGTAAAAGTAAGGTATTGCCTCATCTTGAACCATAAACGATTCTTTCCCTTCTTCTTTTAAAAAGAAAAAGGTGGCAAGCATAGACCCCAATCCATCTCCATCAATATTCTGATGAGAAATGATTATAAAATGATTATGGAGCTGGAAGGCCTCAATTATCTCCTTTTTCGCTTCCATCTTCTTTCCTTTCCATCTGATTAAGAAGTTCTACCACCTGAAAAGCTTTTTCCATAGTATCATCTATCACAAAAACAATTTCGGGCATAAACTTAATTCTCAGACGAAGAGCTAATTCACTTTTTATAAAACCGGTAGCTTTTTGCAGTGCCTGGTATTTTTCTTCTTTATCCCCTTCGGGAAAATAAATAAATACCTTGGCTTGCCGTAGGTCTTGAGATACTTTCACTCGAGTGATGGTAAATCGCTTCAAGCGAGGGTCTCTCACCCGAGATAACAAAATAATTGACACTTCTCTTTTAATTAATTCTGCTACCCGTTCTACTCTTTGTTCTTTCATCGGGATTCACCTGGCTTTCCGCTTATTTTCCAATCCTCAATAAATTTCTATGGTCAAATTGGTGATTTCCAGGCGGTCGTCTCCTTCTACAAATTGAACCACTTGCTGAAGGAGAAGCTGGACACTCCGCTCATCGTTTCCCACACAGGAGATTCCCAGACTACTTTTCCTCCACCGGGAATTAGTAGAAATTTCAATCACTGAAACGTTAAACCGATTCCGCAGCCTTTCTTTCAGAGAATTAACCACTCTTCTTTTATCTTTAAGAGAAAAGCTCTCATTAATAAAGATATCAATTTGACAGGCTCCTACTCTCATTTTTCTTCTTCTTTAATGACATAAGCCTCCAGTATATCCCCTTCCTGGAAATCGTCAAAGTTTTCTAAACCTATTCCACACTCATATCCTTGAGTTACTTCTCTTACATCCTCTTTAAATCTCTTGAGAGAGGTTATTTTGGCTCCTTCTTTTATGACTTCTTCCCCCCTCAAAATTCGCGCTAAAGCCCCTCGCTCTATTTTACCCTGGGTCACATAAGAACCAGCAATCTCTCCCACCCGGGGTATTTTAAATATCGCTCTAACTTCTGCTCTACCCAGCGTCTCTTCCACCAGACGAGGCTCTATAAGACCTTTAATGGCTTTTTCTATATCATCAATCACCTCATAGATGACCCGATAAAGTCTTACCTCCACTCCTTCTCTTTTGGCTATTTTAGCTGCCTCGCTTAGCAATCTAACGTTAAAGCCAATAACTATTCCCTGCGAAGCCGAAGCTAACATAATATCGGTTTCAGTGATGTTGCCTACTCCTTGATACACAATATTAATTTTTACTTCTTCTTCCTCTAAAGAAGCAATAGCTTTCTCCAGAGCTTCAAGCGACCCTTGAAAGTCGGCCTTCAAAATTAGATTGAGCTCTCGACTTTTTCCTTCTTCTGGAGCAAGCATTTCTTCCAGAGATATAGAATAAGGTCTGGATTCCTTCAATAATTTTTCTTTTTCTCTCTCTTTTCTCCGCTCGGCGATGAGATGGGCTATTTTTTCTTCCCCCACCACCATCAATTTAGTTCCCGCCGGTGGTAAATCGGAAAAACCCACCACCTCAACGGGCGTAGAGGGATAAGCCTCACGAACGGTTTTTCCCAGATAATTTAATAATGACTTCACCCTTCCCCAGCTGCTTCCTGCTACAAAATAATCTCCCACTTTCAATATCCCTTCTTGCACAATCACTGTAGCAACCGGGCCTCTTCCTCGATCCAGGCGAGACTCTATAACCACTCCTGTGGCATAACCGGTGTGTCGAGCTTGCAGCTCCAGAAGGTCAGCCTGCAAAAGGATTAGATCTAAAAGGTCAGAAATTCCTTTTTTCTGAAGAGCAGAAATGTTCACAAAAATAGTTTCCCCTCCCCATTCCTCGGGGATTAAATCATATTCAGCAAGTTGCTGTTTTACTCTTTCCGGGTTGGCTCCTACTTTATCTATTTTATTAATGGCCACGATAATGGGAACGTTGGCCGCTTTTGCATGCTGGATAGCTTCCACGGTCTGGGGCATAACCCCATCATCGGCGGCTACCACTAAGACTGCGATGTCGGTAGCCTGTGCTCCTCGAGCTCGCATGGTAGTGAATGCTTCATGACCGGGAGTGTCGATGAAAGTGATTTTTCTCCCATCTATCTCTACCTGGTATGCACCAATTTTCTGAGTGATACCGCCAAATTCAGTCTCTGCCACCTGAGAGCTTCTGATAGCATCCAGAAGAGTGGTTTTACCATGGTCGACGTGACCCAGAATAGTAACCACCGGAGGGCGAGGATAGGTTTTAGTATCCAGCATTTTGTGGGTCAATTCTTTCAGGTCTTTTTCCCACTTCACATACCAGCCTCTTTCTCTTGCCAGTCTTTCCACCACAAGAGGAGGGAGAAAGTCTTTAGGACCAAAGACCATATTTAAATCAGCCAATTCTAGTATAAGCTCTTCTACCTCTTCGTTAAATATTTTTGCTACTTCTCTTAAAGTAGGTAAGGAATCAAAGCTAAGAGTTTTTTCTTGTTTTTTTCGAGCTTCTTCTTCTTTCTTTTTTTGATAACTTATCTCTTCTTGCAATAGCTCGACCAGTTCTTCATCAACGTTGCTCATATGGTTTTTAACTTCTACTCCTAGCTCTTTAAGTAAATCAACCACCTCTTTGGTGGGCATTCCTAAGTTTTCTGCTACTTTGTAAACTCTTATCTTAGACATTGTTTACCTCCTTTTCCTGGGATTCTACATAGCTACCCAATACCTCCTTTAGTTTCTTTAATTCTTCTTCTCTCACCTCTGCTCGCAGAGCATGAGAGAGATTTTTAAGGTTCAGTTTATCTATACATTCCCTGCGGGGACAGAGATAGAATCCTCTCCCTGCTTTTTTCCCCGTGGGGTCTATTTCAATACCCTCTTCCCCTTTAACCAATCTAATCAAAGCCTTTTTTTCTTTCCTTTCTCGACAACCGATACAGGTTCTAATGGGAATCTTCCTGGCCAATGTCTTTTTCCCCTTTGATGTCAATCCTCCAGCTGGTTACCCGAGCAGCCAGACGAGCATTTTGCCCATCTTTACCAATGGCTAAAGACAGCTGGTCTTCGGGCACAAAAACCCGGGCAGTATCAGTTTCCTCGTCTAACTCTACTTTTACCACCCGAGCAGGGCTCAAGGCCTCGGCGATCAGAAGCCGGGGGTCATTGCTCCACCTTATAATATCAATTTTCTCTCCCCTCAACTCATCAGTGATATTCTTCACTCGAGAGCCGCGGTTACCTATGCAAGACCCCACCGGGTCTATTTTATCGCTTCGACTTTCCACCACCACTTTGCTCCTCACACCCGGTTCCCGGGCGATGGCTTTTATATCTACTAAACCATCGTGTACTTCTGGAACTTCGAGCTCAAACAACCTTTTCACCAGACCAGGATGAGTACGAGAAAGAACGATTCGAGAACCCTTGCTGGTTTTCTTCACTTCTACAATGTAGAATTTCATTCTCCCTCCTATCCGGTAGTTTTCGGTAGGAACTTGCTCACTAAAAGGAAGTAAGCCTTCGGTTTTGCCCAAATCCACAATGATGTTGCTACCTTCTTTTTTAGAGATTATACCGGTTATAATTTCTCCTTGTTTTTCCACAAACTCGGCATAAATCAAGTCTCTTTCTGCTTCTCTTATTCTCTGCACAATCACCTGTTTAGCTGTTTGAGCAGCAATTCTTCCAAAATCCTGGGGAGTCACCTCTATTTCCACTGTTTCTCCCACCCGGGCATCAATTCCCAGTCTTTTAGCTTCTTCTTCTAATATTTCTGTGGTAGAGTCTTTCAATTTATCTACCACTGTTTTTCGAGCAAAAACTTTTATGCTACCATCCTGGGGATCAAGAATAACGGAAACCCCCTTCTGGGAGCTTTTAAAGCTCTTCCGATAGGCAGAAAGAAGAGCAGCCTCAATGGCTTCCTTCAGTGTCTCTCGAGGAATGCCTTTAGTTTTTTCTATTTGCTCAATAGCAGCAAAAATTTCTTTGCTCATATTACCAACCCTAAAAGGATTTTCCAAGTATAAAGAACTTATAAACAAGAAAGAGTGGGAAGACCCACTCTTTCTTGTCAGCACTTTTCGACTGCTACTATTTTAACTCAAATCGTTAAATAGTGCAAATTTTTGAGGGTTGCAGTTAGTGTCAACTCATCGCAGAGGCACCATTATTTTCCCCTCTCTTATCAGTCTAAACCTTCTTACTGCGATAGCCTCCACACCCTCCTTCTTTTCTCTCTGGAAGAGCGAGGGGAAGAAAAAGAGCCGAAGTTTCCCTTTCCGCCATGCCTGAAATTCAGGCGGGAATCCCCCTCTTTCGTCATGCC
>NZ_JAAYFP010000068.1:0-13505 GCF_012728195.1 Candidatus Sordicultor fermentans | reverse complement strand
TGAGCCACAGCTCTTTTTACCGATCGTAAATACCTATCTACTCTTTCTCTGGAATGACGCAGTACATACCATCTTTCTAGAAAAATAGCCAGAGAAATTATAGAACAGAGAATAATGGGATACATAACGTATCCGCCTTTAGTTATCAAAGAAAAAATTTGCATAGTTAGAAAACCTCCTCTACCGAGAAACCACACTCTTATGTTATCCTACTTTGCTTCTTTCAGTTCCTCCCTATTAGCCAAATCTTCCGGTAAGGTAGTCTTCGGTTTCTTTCTTTTGAGGGTTGGTGAAAATCTGATTAGTGAGACCAAATTCTATGAGTCTTCCTAAAAGGAGAAAGGCAGTATAGTCCGAAGTACGAGCCGCTTCTTGCATATTATGAGTAACTAAAACGATGGTGTATTTTTCTATTAAACTCCTGATTAATTCTTCTACTCTGGCGGTAGCAATAGGGTCTAACGCTGAAGCTGGCTCATCCATAAGCAAGATTTCTGGCTCCACTGCTATGGCTCGAGCAATACAAAGACGTTGTCTCTGACCTCCAGAAAGATCAAAAGCCGAAGAGTGAAGCCTATCTTTCACCTCATCCCACAGAGCTGCCGCCTGTAGACTTTTTACCACTTGTTCTTCGATGGCTTTTTTATCCTTCCATCCCTGAATTCGCAAACCGTAAGCTACATTTTCAAAAATACTTTTGGGAAAGGGATTGGGCACTTGAAAAACCATACCGATGCGTCTTCTCACTACCACCGGGTCTACACTTTCATCATAAATATTGCTCCCATCAAAAATAATCTCTCCCTCTACCCTCACATCCTCAAGAAAATCGTTCATCCGATTGATGCTACGCAGCAAGGTAGACTTACCACAACCCGAAGGGCCAATAATGGCCGTAACCTTGTTCGCTGGAATATTTAAATTAATTTGATGGAGCACTTGCTTTTCTCCAAAAAATACATTTAAATCCTTAATTTGTAGTTTAATTTCCTCCATTTTTCACCACTTTCTAGCTCGCCTAGCCCTTCCTCGCAGATAAATAGCGATAAAATCAATAGCTACAACCAGTAAAATTAAAACCACCGCTGTCCCGTAAGCAAGAGGAATCTGTTTATCTGGCCTTGTACCCTCAGTCATCAATCCATAAATATGATAAGGAAGAGCCATAACCGGGTCAAAAAGAGATTGAGGTAACCTTCGAGCATAAAATACAGCAGCGGTAAACATGATGGGGGCAGTTTCCCCTGCTACTCTACCCACAGCAAGAATTAAACCAGTAAGGATTCCTGGCAGGGAACTGGGTAAAACCACCCGCCAGATAGTAGTCCATTTATTGGCTCCCAGGGCAAGAGATGCCTCTCGAAAAGAAAGAGGAACTGTTTTTAAAGCTTCCTCTACTGAGGTAATGACCACAGGAAGAGACATAATGCCCAGGGTAAGAGCACCAGAAAGAAGAGATACACCAAAACCAAAAATTTTAACGAAAACTGCGAGGCCAAATAAACCAAAAACTACCGAAGGCACCCCTGCCAGGCAATGGATGGCAGTACGAATAGCTCTCACTATCGGATGACCGGGAGAAGCATACTCCGTTAAATAAATAGCAGAAAAAACACCTAAAGGTAGAGACACTACTACACTACCCAATACCAGGTAAAAAGTTCCTACAATAGCAGGAAAAATACCCCCCTCAGTCATACCCCGACGGGGAGCAGCAGTCAAAAATTCCCAATTGATTACTTTTATTCCCCGGGACAGGATGAAATATAAAATTAGACCCAAAACTGCAGCAATCAAAACCATGGATAACCAAAATATAGTAAACCATATATTCTGAACTAAATATCTTTTTTTCAAGCTCTCTTCCTTTATCATCTAGTCCTCCCTTCTCTCCCCCTTGTAGCTAAACTCTCCACTAAAATATTGAGAACAAGAGTAAACAGGAAGAGAATGATAGCCAGACCAAAAAGGGAGTGGTAGTGTGGACTACCAACTGGAGCTTCACCCATCTCTACAGCAATAGTTGCAGTTAAAGTACGTACCGGCTGAAAAAAACTTTTAGGTATAACCGGAGCTCCTCCTGCTACCATTAAAACCGCCATGGTTTCTCCTATAATCCTCCCCGCTCCTAAAATGATTGCTGCTCCAACTCCTGAAGAGGCAGCAGGTAAAACCACTTGACGCAAAGTCTCCCAGTGAGTTGCTCCCAGAGCAAGCGATGCTTCTTTGTAGCTGCGAGGAACTGAAGTGATGGCATCTTCTATCACGCTGATTATGGAAGGCACAGCCATTATACCTAAAATCAAAGACGCAGTGAAAGCAGTGAGACCGGTAGAAAGAGAAAGGAAGTCGCGAATAAAGGGAGCAACAACCAACACTCCAAAAAAGCCATAGACAACGGAGGGAATGTCGGCTAACAGTTCAACAATCGGTTTAAGAATCTCCCTTCCCCGAGGAGGGCAAAGCTCAGCTAAAAATATACCAGCAAAAAGGCCTAAAGGAACAGCAAAAAGCAACCCTCCAGCAGTAACCAATAGAGACCCCAAGATAAGAGGCAACGCTCCAAACTGGGGAGGAGAGGAAGTAGGATACCATCTTCTACCTAATAAAAACTGAGAAAGGGAAACATGAGCAAAAACTGGCAACCCTTCTGCAAAGAGAACAACCACTATGCCAATCAAAAAAAACAGAGAAGAAAAGGCAATTAAAAAAAGTACTATTTCTGCTCCTTCCCGCTTTTTTCTTTTCAGAATCACTACCTCCTCATTCAGGAAGTCAAATTTATACCATTGGTAATTAAAGCAGTTTTCCTCTTCAAAATCAACTCGACTTTTCCCTTTCCAAAACCTCTTTCAGCTTATTTTTACTTATCGAAAACGCATCACTCACCACTTCCAATATTTGCCGAGGAGAAATCCCCTGCCGAGAAAGAGACTTAACTAACCTCTCCGCCTCAGGCGGTATCTGTTTCTCTATCTTTTCTCCCTCTATCACCAGCACAACTTCTCCCTTTATCTTTTCTCGCTGAGATAAAATTCCTAAAATATCTCCAAGTTTTCCCCTCAATATTTCCTCGTGGATTTTAGTTAGTTCCCGCAAAAAAACAATCCTTCTCTCACTCCCAGCTATTTCCTCAATTTCTTCCAGGGCAGACACCACTCGATGAGGAGACTCATAAATAACTATTGCCTGGGGAAGATAAAGAAGTTGTTCTAAAATTTTCCTTCTCTCTTTTTTCTTTCGAGGTAAAAATCCCAAAAAAGTAAAACCGGAGAAGGAAAAACCGGAGTAAACTGCTGCTACTACCAAAGCAGAAGGACCAGGAAGAACTTCGAAACTCAACCCCTCTTCTTCCAAAATATTCACCAATTCCATTCCTGGATCCTGAATCCCCGGCATTCCCGCGTCAGAAACGAGAGCTATGTTCTTACCCTCTTTAAGTAATTTTACTATTCGGGAACTAACCTCTCTTAAGTTGTAGGAATGATAGCTAAAAAGAGGTTTTCGAATATGATAGTGGTTGAGAATCTTCAACGTAACCCGGGTGTCCTCACAAGCGATGAAATCAACTTCCTGAAGCACCTGAAGAGTGCGCAGAGTAATATCCTGCAAATTTCCCAAAGGAGTAGGGCAAAAATATAATTTGCCCCACTCCTTTCCTACTTCCATAAATTCTAAGACTGTGGTTCTTCAGCTTTGAGAGGAACAAAATAGGTCTGTCCTGCCCTACTAATGAGCAAAAGAACGGTCTCTCCTGGTTCTATTTCACTGATAGCAGCTTCCCAATCCTTTAAGTTTTTAATTTCTTCCCGATTGACTTCCAGAATTACATCTCCGGGCCGCAGACCAGCATCATCAGCAGGACCACCAGCTTTTATTCCCACTATCACCACTCCACTCTTCTCTCGCAAAGCATACCTATCAACGAGGTCAGGAGTAATTTCCCCTACTTCCAAGCCCAAATCTATCTTTTCAGTAACTGGTAGTACGGAAATACTTTCTTCTAATTCCGCTAAAGTTACTTTTAAGGTGATAACTTTCCCATCTCTCCAGATTTCAACATCAACCACATCTCCCGGGCGATGAGAGCGAATGGTTTGCTGCAGAGTTTTTATATCAGGAGTTTCTATTCCATCCACTTTTAAAATCACATCGCCTCTTTTAATACCTGCTTTTTCTGCCGGACTATCGGGAGAAATGTCTGCCACCAACGCTCCTTCGGCCTCTTTTAAACCAAATTTCTCAGCCATTTCAGGAGTGAGGTTTTGAATGACTACCCCCAGCCAGGCCCTTATTACTCTTCCTTCAGTTATGAGCTGATCCAGGATAGATTTAGCCATATTTATAGGAATGGCAAATCCAATACCCTGCGCATAAGGAAGGATAGCGGTATTTATTCCAATAGCTTCTCCTTCCAAGTTAAGAAGAGGTCCTCCACTGTTTCCAGGATTAATAGCAGCATCAGTCTGCAAGAAATTCTCATATTCCTGACCTGAATCTCCAGCAGCTATAGGTCTGCCTTTGGCACTCAAAACCCCTACAGTAACAGTGTGAGAAAGTCCATAAGGATTGCCAATGGCAATTATCCATTCTCCCACTCGGGCAGCATCGGAGTCGCCCAAAGAAATAGTAGGAAGACCCTGAGCTTCAATTTTTACCACCGCTATATCAGTGAGAGTATCCGAACCAATAACCTTACCTTCAAACTCTCTCCCGTCTAAAAAAGTAACTTTTATTTCATCTGCTCCGCTCACCACATGTTCATTGGTTAAAATATAGCCATCGGAACGAAAGACAAAGCCGGTGCCCAAACCTTTAATCGGAACCTGCCTTTCCTCCGGTACTATCCCTTCAAAAAACCGCCGAAAAAAGGGATCACTAAAAAAAGGAGCAAGGGGAGAACGATAAGTGGCCATTTTAAGAGTATCTATGTTAACTACCGCCGGGCTGACCTTTTCCACAATGTCAGCCACGATGTTGGTAGTCTCAGGTATCGCACTCACTGCTGAGGCTACTCCCCCCACCAGAGAAACCAGCAAAATTACCGTCCAAAAGCTTAATAGCTTGGTTTTTTTAATCCACACAGCTAATTACCTCCTTCCCAGGTAATAGAATTGAAAATCTGCGTTATCGTCTCTAAATCAAAATTTCCCATCAAAGCTAAATAAAATCCGCTCTTTTCTCCCATCAAGGTAACTATATCATCCTCCTTTTTCAAAGAGATTTTTCTGTTTCTTTTTTCCCCGGATAATGTCAGGGGATAAACACTTTGCCATAAAGAAAAATACTGTAAACCATCAGTATAAACCATCTGGTACCAGTCTCGATCCTCGTTCTTCACTAAATAAACTTGTTTTAGATGAAAACCCGGAGGTAATAGAGAAGGCTGGAACAGCTTCTTACCGCTAACACTGAGAGAAGGTATGGTAATGTCAGAAGGTTTTTTCATGGCTTCCACATATTTTATTAACTGGGTGTAATCAGGAGAATAATCCCGATACACAAAACTTCCCTCCTCCTTTAGCTTCCCCTCTGAAGTGTAAAAAGCCTGAGAAACCAGTGAGCCCTTTTCATCTACTGAAAAGGAACGGATGACCTTGCCAGTATGGCGAGAAATCACTCGTCCTTTTCTATCTTGCAAATCTAATAGATAATTTTCTAAAAGCAATTCCAGATTGTTTTCTTCAGGGGGAAGGAAAGGAAGAGTGTAAAGAGGGTAAACTCCTTTAACTTCTCCACTTGCCAGGTCCACTACATAACGGTAGTTCCCCTTTTTAACAGTAACCAGGTCTCCCTCGTTTAAGTTTCTCCACGCTAAACCAATATATTTCAGATGAATAACTTCGTAAAAATCTTCTCTTCCTGAACGACAATCTCGATTGGACCATATCCCCCAATAATCGCGGTCAGTAGATTTCTTGACCATCTCTTTCAGAAAGGATAAAGCCTCTTCCGGATTGACTATTTCCGCTCCAGCTACAGAAAAAGACGAAAAACCCCAGCAAAAAATCAAAAGAAAAAAACTAAACCCTACGAAAATCCAAAAAACAGATTTTCTCACTACCTACCACCGGAGACCAGCTCCAAGGTTCCGATAAAATTGGTTTCTTGTTTTAAAGGTATATCCAACTGGTTACCACTTAAGCTCTGGTGAAGATCTACCAGAACTTCAGGATGCATAACCTCGATTTCCCATTGAGCTTGCTCTTGAGAAAAAACAAAAAATAAAGCTATAATCACTAAAGCGGCGGCAAGAGAGAAGAAAGCTATCTCTCTACTTCTCATCGCTCTTGCCTGTCTCCTTACAGCTTCCCAATCAACCTTAAAATTCCAATTAAAATTGGAATCACTATCTAAATCTCTCATCAGATTCCTAATTACCCGAAGCTTCTCCAGCTCCTCTTGACAGGTAGAACACGACATCAGATGTCTCTTCAAAGACCTGTATTTTTCGGCAGTCAATTCTTCATCCAGATAAGCAGAAAGCATCTTTCCTGCTTCTTTGCAATTCATATTCTCATCCCCAAATAGAGAGGAAATCCTCTCCATAGCTCTCTTCTACTAAACTTCTCACTTTCTTCCGAGCTCTATGAAGTCGGGAGCGAACTGTTCCTAAGGGACAGCCAATTATTTCGCTGGCTTCCTCATAAGAATAGTTCATCACATCACAGAGCACTATTACTTCTTTCATCTGAGGAGGAAGCTTTTCAATAGCCTCTTGAAGAAAACTAAGAACCTCTCTTTTCAAAGTTCTCTCTTCCGGGCCTTCCCCTTTAGATTCCAGAAAATCCCAAACTTCGGTTTCTTCTCCATCTTCTCGTTCCCTTCCCGGATGAAAGATTTTGAAAAATTTCTCTTTTTTAAAACGCTGACGATGAACATTAAGCAGAATAGCAGACATCCAGCTTTCGAAAGAATAGTTGGCATTATAACTGTGTCGATACTGGTAAGCTCGTAAAAAAGCTTCTTGCACCAAATCCCGGGCTTTATCCATATTGCCACTCAGATGATAGGCAAAACGAAGAAGCCCACTTTCACAACTTTTAACCTTTTCCTCAAACCACAATTTTTCTTCTTCCAAAGTTAAGCCCTGATACCAAACCTGAACTTCAGCTTTGTCCATTTATCTCACTCACTTTCTATCCCCAAAATATTCCTGGAACATTAAAAAGTTCCTTTCTTCACCACCTTATAAAAAATAACGATGATATTCTTCCTCGGTGATTCGAACCTTTTTCCCATCTTCCAGCTCCAGGGAAATACTATCTTTAAAAATATCCACTTCTAAAATTTTTGCCAATCCCCAGGGAGTGATTATCTTGCTACCTTTTTTGGGCAGGCGATGAATAAGCCGACGGTATAGGGGATATTCAAAAGCCAGACAGCACATAAGACGCCCACAGACCCCAGAAATTTTAGCCGAGTTAAGAACTAAATTTTGTTCCTTAGCCATCTTAATAGAGATGGGGTCGAAATTGGTTAAAAAAGTATTGCAACACAACTCTCGCCCACACATCCCACATCCACCCATCATCCGAGCTTCATCCCTCACCCCCACTTGCCGTAGCTCAATGCGAGTTTGAAAAATAGCGGCTAACTCTTTAACCAGCTGCCGAAAGTCAATCCTTTCTTCTGAACCAAAATAAAAAGTTAACTTACCTCGATCCAGAGTATAGTGAACCCGTAAAATCTTCATCGGGATCTGGTAGTGAGCAACCAATTCTTCAGCTTTCTGGAGAGCTATTTTTTCTTTTTCCCGATTAGCTTCTGCCTGATCTAAATCTATTTTTTGAGCTTTCCGAATTACCGGCTTAAAATTATCCTCAGGAGCTAAAAAAACTTCCTTTGCTACAATACCTATTTCTAAGCCTATAGAAGTTTCTACCACACACTTATCCCCCGAGCGTAAATCCAAACCTCGGGTTTCAAAATGATAAATTTTAGGATTGTTCTCGAATTTAATTCCTACTACTTGAGGCACGATTCCATTCACCTCTCCACAAAAAAAGAAATCTACATAAAACTATATCCCAATTTAGATTACCAGAAATATCAGAGATCAAATTATCCACTAAAATTATTAACCTCCTCCAGGTTTCTGCTTCTTGTTCTTTCGCTTCTTCCTGTACTTTTTCTTTTTCAAAAAAAAGCAAATTAGAGCATTGACCCCCCACTACCTTCCACACCCACAAATCTCTCAAATACTGCTCTAAAAAAATCATAATCAGAGGCAGCTGTTCCTTATTATCATAGAACCAGGAGCCCAGAGAAAGAGAATCCCTCTCGCTTTTCAGTTTGTACCACAATTCCCAAAATTTATCCTCCAGACCGCTTCTACCCTCCTTGATCTCTTCCGCTTTTCCCAGGCTACCCTGGGAAAAGGAAGATGCTCTCCTGGCCTCTTCTTCCTTCCATCCCTTCTTCTCCACCAAATAATTACTGATTTCTGAAGAAGAAAGAGGAGAAAACTCCACCACTTGACAACGAGAAATTATAGTGGGTAAAAGAGAAGCCCGTTGAGAAGTGATCAAAATCACCATGCTCTCCCCAGGTGGTTCTTCTAAAGTCTTTAAAAGACAATTAGCCGCCTCTTCAGTCAGTTTTTCTGCCTCTTCTATTATCCCTACTTTCATTTTGCCCATTAGCGGCTTGAAATTGAGCCACCTCACAAAACTTCTTATTTCATCTATTTTTAAATAATCACCCGAAGGAGAGAGAAAAGAAATATCGGGGTGGGTAAGATTAATTATCAACCGGCAGTTTTCGCATCGATCACAACTTCCTTCTTCAGTAGGATTCAAACAATTAAGAAGCTTAACCAACTCCAGAGCAAAAGTGGTTTTTCCCACCCGGGAAGGACCGGAGAAAAGATAAGCATGAACGACTCTTCCTGAAAGAACAGCACGCTCGAAAAACTCCTTCTGTCTTTCGTGACCACAAATTTCAGACCAGCTCATCAAATCAACTCATCTTATCTTCCCGCGAGAGAGGTCAAAATCTCTCATAATACAAAATGGGAACTTCAAAAAGAACTCCTCCTCCTCTCACTACTTTAATCCTCTGGGGAACAAAAGGACCAATAGGTTCATTGAGAGGAACAGTAGATTCTACAATCTCTTCCCGGCGAGAACATGTTTCTCTGATTAATTTTCTCACTTCTTCTTTGCGCTCTTCCTCTATACCGATCAAAAGAGTGGTATTACCTTCCCGCAAGAAACCACCGGTAGAAGCTAATTTAGTGAAAGAAATGTTCCTATCTCGCAGATTATCTAAGAGCTTAGCAACATCTTGATCTCGCACCACACATATTAAAAGTAAATTAGGAGACACAAATTCACCCCCTTCCCCTTAATCTTTGCCATATAGTGTCTCGAATAATAAAAAAAACCTCTTCTTCAGAATAATCAGTAGTATCGACTACCACAAAACGCTGGGGAGATTCTTTAGCCAGCTGGAGATAGCCATTTCGAACAGCAAAGAGAAATTCCTTAGAAGCTAAAAATTCTTTTTCAAAACGCAGCTCTTCCTCTTCGGTATGGGAAAAAGAGCGAGCCAGGCCCACTTCCGGTTCTACATCAAAAAGCACAGTTAAATCAGGCATAACCCCCTCGGTAGCAATATCATTTAAATAGCAAAGATAAGAAAGAGGCACTCCCCGACCATACCCCTGATAAGCCAGGGTGGAATCGGTGAATCGGACACATATCACCACTTTACCTTCATGAAGAGCAGGATTTATCACTTCTTTTACATGCTCTCGACGTGAAGCCTCAAAAAGAAAAGTTTCGGCAAGAGGGTCGATCACCCCGCTTTCGGGATTTAGCAATATATCTCTTATTTTTTCTCCCATAGGCGTTCCCCCTGGCTCTCGAGTCAACAAACAGGGAATACCACTTTCCTCCAGAAAAGAAAATAACCGACGAGCATGAGTGGTTTTTCCGCTTCCCTCAATTCCTTCCAAAGTAATCAAAAAACCAGGTCTTTCATTCATGACGGTTTTCTTCCAGAATACGGGGGTAGATTACGACCCGGCGGAAGGGTTCCTCTCCTACGCTTTTAGAGAAAAGGTGATAACGCTCGGCAATTTTATGCTGCAAGCGCCTCACTGAAGAGTTACGAGGAGAAAGCTCTATAGCCTCCCCTACTTTGAGCACTTGCCGAGCCGCTCTTTCTGCCTCTATTAATCCCGAGTCTCCATTGCCTGAAGAGAGATCACTATAACCGAAAAGGTCCTGTACAAACTTATAAATCTGATTATAAGTGTTGCTACGCACCACGTGAACCGGTATACCTCGGTTCTCTGCCTCCCTTATCTTGCTTCCTTTATTGCGATAGCGACTTTTAAGGGTGAGAAGAATATCTGCTTGATTGATATCTTCTACTATCTCAAGAGGAACCTTAGCGTGAGCAATGGCTCTCTGTACATAATTTTTACTTACAGCGAAGAGGTAAACCCGTAGTAATTGACTCTCAAAAAATTCAGGAACTACTTCTGTCTCCTGTGCCATTTTCGCATCTACAAAAGAAGAGGCCCTTTTGTCCTCTTCCACCACCTTAACCGTTCCCTCTTTGGTTCTTTTTCTCACCTCTGGTCGAGGGTCATAACCTCGCAACAACAAATCTACTGCCTGAGCAGTATCATGGTAAATGCCCAGTGTATCTCGGTCACGCAATTCAATAACCACATCAAAAGTAGGAATAGCTTTGCGCTCCAGTACCGCTTTCTGACTCCCCCGACGATGAGCTTCCTCGTCACTCAGTATCACTGACTGAATTCCTCCCACCAGATCGCTTAAAGTAGGATTCAATAGGAGGTTTTTCAGAGTGTTGCCATGAGCTGTAGCAATAAGCTGTACTCCTCTCTCGGCAATAGTTCGGCAGGCTCTTGCTTCCTCTTCTCTTCCAATTTCGTCCACGATGATAACCTCAGGCATGTGGTTTTCTACCGCCTCAATCATCACATCATGCTGTTTCTCAGGAGATGATACCTGCATCCGACGAGCTCGACCAATAGCAGGGTGAGGAATATCTCCATCACCAGCTATTTCATTAGAAGTATCCACTACTACCACCCTTCTCTGGAACTCATCACTCAACACTCGAGCTACCTCGCGAAGTTTGGTAGTTTTACCCACTCCCGGTGGCCCCAAAAGCAAAATATTTTTACCTGATACTATAACATCTCTGATTATATCAATAGTACCGTATACTGCTCTCCCTACCCGAAGAGTGAGCCCTACAATATTTCCCAATCGGTTACGAATACAGGAAATACGGTGAAGAGTCCGCTCAATACCTGCTCGGTTATCTCGAGTAAACATTCCCACCCTTTGAACTACGTAATCAAGATCTTCCCTCTCTATTATCCTATCAGAGAGAATCACAAAACCTTTGGCAAAACGGGCTTCGGGAGGACGCCCCAGATCCATTACCACCTCTATCAAATCATCAGCATTTTCGCGCTCTTCCAAAAGAATTCTGATATGATCAGGTAAAACTGCAAAAAGCTTGTCTAAGTTATCTACTACTCCCACTCGATAACCATTACCCATAGTACTGTTTTTTCTATCCTCCTTCTACTTAACTTTCATCTATTTATTATCAAAAACCAGCATTCGCCCTGTTTATTTCAAGAGAAACTCTTCTCAAGAACATTATTGGCTTAAAATAGGCTTAGACAATTATAACAGCTTATGGAGAGAAAGAAAAATTCTATCTTCCTTCTCCTATATAACCATTTTTGTTACTGTAATGACTTCTCGTATCCTTCCCAATAACGGCGTATAATATTATGGAGCAAACAAGTTATTAAATTGCTCAAACTTTTAAAGGCAAGCTACATCAGAGGTTAAAAGCTCGGCATCACCACGCCCGCCGGAACGCATTCCCCCCAGCGTTGATATTCTAAATTTTTTAATCTCTTGTGCTCTATATTTTTCTCTCAATATTGTCAGGCTGCAAAGCTGATGCTCGCGGTGACGGTTAAATTGGTTGACATAATAATATCAAGGTACAAATAAGAAAAGCAAAACACTGAGTAGAGGGATTTTGCAAGGGATTTTGGGGTTAAATATAACAGAAAAAAATAATGGAAAAATTCATCTTCAATTTCAGAGGGAAGGGAAGCAAATTGGTAGAAGTGACTATTGAGAAAAATTTGAGTTATTGTCAATTTAAAGAGTTAATTCCTGACCTTGTTTCCATTTATCAGCGAGCTTATGAGAATCTTCCTGAATATCGAGATGACAGCTACTGTAAAATAGCGGCTTATTTCTCCTGGCTATGGAAGGGAGATCCTGAGGGTTTTTTAGTAGTTTTTGAAGGAAATAAACCAGTAGGATTATTAGGAATGCATACTAACTGGAGAGAAGGAAAAGAATATCTGGCTGAGATTCATGAACTCGTGGTAGATCCTCAATTTCAGGGAAGGGGAGTAGGAAAAAAATTGATAGAGGAAGCAATCCAGATTGCCCTTTCTCGAGGGAGAAAGAAAATAGAGTTGTGGGTAGGAGAAAAAAATCGCAAAGCCCAAGAGTTCTATCTCCATAATGGATTTCAAGAAAAAGAGCAGAGGGGAATATGGATTAGAATGATAGAAGAATTGGATTTGTAGGAAGAAGAGTTTTTTGTTTTTTAGGATTTAAGTTGTATAATAAAGCCTGAATGTTTTTAAAAGTAGGTGAAAAAATGAAGGTAGGCATTCCGCGGGGTCTTTTATTCTATCGTTTTTATGCCCTCTGGAAAACTTTTCTGGAAGAACTGGGAGCAGAAGTAGTAATTTCTCCTCCCACCAACAAAGGCATTATCCAAAAAGGTTTAACCTACGCGGTGGAGGAAATTTGTTTTCCAGCCAAAGTGTTTTTGGGACATGTTCTCTATCTTAAAGACCGAGTGGACCTCATATTTATTCCCCGAATAGTCAGTTTTCACAGGAGAGAATATAATTGTCCCAAAATATTAGCTCTTCCTGATTTAGCCCGTAACCTCTTTAATATTCCTGAAGAAAGGATAATTGGTGACGAAATTAATATGCGGGAAGAGGGGATGCGAGGCTGGAGGCGAGGATTTTTAAACATTGGTAAACACTTTACTACTAAAGAAAGTAAAATTATGAAAGCTCTGAATTTAGCAGAAAAAGCTCATAAAGATTATCAGGCCAACCTCAAAAAGGGCATGCTCCCCGAAGACTTGATTGACCACAAAAATCCCCTTCCTCTCCGGGAGAAGAAAATTGTCCTTTTAGGCCATACTTATCTTTTGAGTGATAGCTATATAAATATGAATATCACCGAAAAAGTCAACGATCTCAACTACTCGGTAATCACTCCCGATATGGTAGATGAGGAAAAGAAAAGATACTATCTCTCTACTATTCCTAAACCCAGTTTCTGGACTATTTCTAATGAAATCATTGGTAGCACTTTATACCATCTCAAAGAGAGAAAACCGGAGGTCAGAGGGTTTATCCATCTGGTTTCCTTTGAGTGTGGACCAGATTCTTTAGT
>NZ_JAAYFP010000067.1:0-11829 GCF_012728195.1 Candidatus Sordicultor fermentans | reverse complement strand
ATCTACGCTTATAAGACTCACATTACCAGCTTTTTTAAACGCTTTCCTCGTGCTCTACGTTCAGAGAAAGATTTAAGAACTTCCATCCTCAAGTATTTCTCCGATGATATTAAACCTGCTACTTTCAATCTTCGCCGAGTATATCTTAAAGCCTTCTTTGATTTCTTAGTAAGAGAGAATATCATCGAGAAAAACCCGGTAGACTTTAAAAAGAGAAAGGATGAAGGAAGAGCCCGAGCTATACCCCTTGAGGTATTAAAGGAGCTCCTCGGCGCTCCAGATAAAAAGAGTTATGCTGGCTTTCGTGATTACTGTCTTATCCTCTTTATGCTCGATACTGGCATCCGCCCTGGAGAAGCGTTAAAGCTCAAGAAAGAAGACTTTAATCTTGCCTCATTTGAAGTAACTATTCCTGATAATGTTGCTAAAACGAGAAGGAAAAGAACTCTTCCTCTCTCTCCAGTAGTTGCTAAAGAGATTAAAAAGCTCCTCTTTCTGCAACCTTTAGAGTGGAGAGATACCACCGTCTTTTGTGGTTTTGAAGGAAAAGAGCTTTCCACAGCTTCTTTTGGCCGAAGGCTTAATAAATATTCTCGTAAAATTGGCTATAAAATAACTCCTTATGACTTACGCCACTCTTTCGCTCTTTTATACTTGCGTAATGGTGGCAATGTCTTCACCTTACAGCGCACCCGAGAGCCACTGATTTAAATATGACTAAAAGATACCTTGCACTCACTGGAGAAGACTTAAAAGCAGAGCATGAAAAAGCTACACCAGTGAGCGATATTGTGGGAAAAAGAGTGAGGAAGGTATAGAATAATCACCCCACTACCCACACCAGTGAGGTGATTAGAAACAATGACGGGAAGTTACCTGTTCATTGCCATAGTTCTTTTTCTTATTCACCTTATTTTAATCATATCATCTTCAACATTCCCTCAATGTTATCAAACCAATACCGCCTATACTCACGAGAAGCCTTTGAGGTATCATCTGGCCTTAACAATAGTTTTATTCTGACTTTAAATCTATTGTAGTTAAAAACTTTTTCTTCTCCGTTTTCCTCGAACAATGCTCTATATCCGTCAATTTTCCTATAAGCACTGGTATGCTCTGTCCCTTTTGGATCAACATAAACAATAAAGTAGTTGTCTCCTTTTTTAAGCCAGAATATAAAATCAGGATAAAATCTACTGATTTTATTTACATTAGGATTGTAGTAAGGAATATAAATTTCATCTAAACTTTCATCCAGTTTACTAAAAGACCACCAATCGAAATCTTTAAACTTATTGTCTGGCTTTTCCAAATAATCTTCCAGATCGTTTATGAACTTCACTTCGCTTGGAGTTTTGATGATGTGCTTGATATAGTCTATTCTTTGGTTATCAGACAGTATTATTGGAAGGTAATAGTGGTTAGGAATATACTTAATTTTTAATGCCTTACCCTGGTATTCTGATGCTTCTTCTTTAACCATCCGAGCAGACTCTTTGATACCTTCGGTGTACTCCTTTAAACTAATTTCTCCGCGAGAATACTTTTCTTCTAACTCTTTCTCCAGTTGGGAGGGATCCTTGAATTGGGAGACTTTCTCAATTTTCTTTTGTATTTCGCTAATGTCTTCCAAATAAACTTTAATATTTTTAAAATGTCTTATCTCTTCCTCTAATTCTTTAAATTCTTCAAATTCCTCTGGAGTGACACTGAGATAATCAAAAAACCTTTGAATAAGCAAATCCACGTCTTTAAAGCTTTTCTCACCAATTTTAAAATTGTTTGGAGTTGCCAGGCTTTTTCTCAGAAATTTAACTTTTTCTGGTTCTGTATTGTATCTCATCAAAACAACTCTATCATCGGTTATGAATTCACCAAATTCAGAAAGTACTTTCAAATCCTCAGTTGAAATCTCAAACTTTACTTGCTCATCCGTTTTTAAAAGAGGAGAATCTGCTGGCCTATACTTTGGCACAAGCAATTTATCTTTTTGAATCTGGGGATTCTCAAACAGAGAAAGTGGAGTCTCTCCTTCCCCCTCTTTTTCTTTTTTCAACTCCTGAATCACTGTGGCTATAGCATTTCTATTCGTTCCAAAAATAAATAGGGTTTCTATGGGCAATACTTTATCTTTGACTTTATCGAATAAATTTTGGTCTATTTCCTTTGAATTATAAAGCTGTAACAATCTTCTTCTTTTGTTTTTTACAGGCTCGATTCTTACTCCTCGTCCAACGGATTGGAGAATAAACTTTTTTGCATCCTCTCCCATACCAATATTGATAAAATTAATTACATTAGGCCTATTGGAATCCCATCCCTCATAGAAACCACGAGAACCCATCAAGATATTAATATCAGATTCCTCTTTGTTCAGATTCTCAAAATAACTTTCATCCTCGAATCTTTCTTGAATTTCATATCCTGCAAGTTCTTCTTTCAACCATCCTGATATATCACCTATTTTTATCAATGCAAAGGGTCTATCGCTGGCCTTTAACTTGAAGGCTAACTCCTTTCTATCAGATTGCCTTACTAATACTTCAGTTTCGCCGCTACTATCTGAATTGTATACGTAGCTTAAAATATCATCTTTTGTTATACTTTTAAGAACTGCTTCGTCTATTCTCATTACCTTATTGTCTTCAAACATAAACTCAGGCCCTTCTTTTAACTCTTTCCAAAGTTCGTCAAGAGCAATTTTTAAAACTCCGGGATGAATTTCTCCTTTTCCAATTCTCTCAAGCTCTCGAAAGAAAAGTTTAAGATCGGCATCTTCTGTATTAACAGAATTAACCAGAGTTAAAAGTAGGGGTTTATGATACAAATCTGATTGGATATTCTTAATATCTTCATAGAATTTCTTTACATAAGTTAAAAGGATTAAGGACTTTAAAACTATTTTCTGCTTTTCTTCTCCACTGTAATCTTCTTCATCCCTAAATGCTCTTATTTCTTGTTTTAGAATATTGATATGTTTTCCGTACCCTGCGTTCACAAAACTTGATAGATTAAATTCAAAAGCACAGGTAGCAATGTCTCTTGGGTCGATAAAGGTTGCGGAAGAATTGAATAAAAACCCATTCCTTGAAAGGATAGAATAAATGTGCTGCCTTTTTGAGTCTTCCTTATCTCCCTTGTGTGCTTCATCTAAGAAAATATACCATCTACCGTCATTATCGTAGTTCTTGAAGTCAATGATTTTCTCTTTCTGTTCGTCGCTTAAGTTATCAGACCTGTAGTAAAATACAGTGGTACCGAATAATGTTCGCTGTCTTTTAACTTCTGGATACTCTTTTAGCTCTTTTAGAATTATTTTTGTCTCATTAGCGTAGTTAAACTCATCTACGTGCTTTTTAAGTTGCTCTATCAAATCGTCTCTATGAGTTAAAATCAAAATATCATATGATGGAATTTCCTTTCTTTCCATTAACTGTATCAAAATTTCAATAAGCTTGATAATGACAAGGCTTTTTCCGCTCCCCGTTGCCATCCAAAAGCTCATACGGTTAATAAAATGTTCGTAAGGTATTTTCCCATTGTCTTGAGGATAATATTCCGTTAGGAGATTGTAGATGTTTCTTTTCCTCCTGTCTAATCCAATATCCAAGTTTTCTTCTAATCCATTGTCCTGATACCATTTGAAAAAATCCTTTTTTCTTTCCCCGTTTATTTCTGAGTTCTCTTTTTCTTGATAATCCACAAAATCCTCAAAATACTTCCAAAGGACCTTTATTGCATTTTTCAATGCATTTTGCTGATAATCCCAGAGCCTTTTATCCTTTGAAAAGCTCTCCAAATCAAAAGTGTTCCAGGCCGGAGGTAAATCCTCAAACCTTAAGTCTTCTGTCATATCTTGTAATAATATTTTCATCTTTTTACCACCATATTAAAGGTTTAATCACTTTATAGTCTAAATCTTTTAGATTAATTTGTTCTCCATCTTCAAATTCTACATAATCAGGGGTAATTTTCTTTATCCATTTGCCCAGAAGGTTGGAAAGAGTTTCTGGAATGTCTATGTTAGGGTAAAGTTTTGATAAATCCACCTTCACCTTGTTATTTTCATAATCGATTTCTAACGCCTCAAGCATCTTTAAATCTCTCATAAAAACATATTGATTATATGGATCTTGGTAGGGATTATCAAAGAGGTTAGAATCCTCATATTTTACTTTCCTTAACGTATCTTCGTATTGCTCCAAGGAGTAATACTTGATGAAATGGCTGATACCCTGGCCATTCTGCATCTTTCCGTCCTTCCATTTGTCAGAGAAAACCACTTTCTTGATACGGGGCATGAGTACGGTATCGAAGTAGTCGGCCATTTCTACCAAGATGTATTTTCGCTTACCATTATCCTGACGGTTTAGGTTTATTACCGCATGAGCTGTAGTACCAGAACCAGCGAAATAGTCAAGTACAATACTATCCTTATCAGTAACCGCGTAGACTGAATCCATAACTGTGTAAATTGACTTAGTATAAATGCCCTCAGGCAGAAGACCCATTTCTGTGAGTAGACGAGTTCCATAGTCACCAGCAATGTATCTTGAGTCATCCCATACGGTCTTATATTGGCTCGAAGCTTTAGCTTTAAGGATCTGAATTTCTCCCCTCTTCGTGATATGTACCCTCAGCAAGTGTCTTATATCTTCAACGGAATCACGGGAATAACGCCATTTACGTTCGACACCTCTGGGATCAATGGGGTAAACCTCCACTGTACCGTCCTTTCGCTTATTGTTAGATTTACTGGGATGAAATGAATCGGAACAAACATTACCGAAACCAATGACGTTACTTTCTTTAACAAGAATCGGATAGAAGCAGTTTTTGGCCGTTTTGCGCTCAGATTCTGTTCCCCACTTTCGCAGATTGACATACTCCCATTCGTCTTGTGGAATCAGCATTTCGTTGATTCTCTTCAATGAAGGTGGGATACAGAAGTAAGCGTAGTCATGGTTGTAAGAGAAATAATCACCCTGAATGCCCTTCTTATTATGTATCACGGTAACGCACACTTTTGTATACTCCGAGAAAATTGATGAGAGCAACCAACCGAGTCTCTCTTGCTCGTTCTCATCAATCGCAATAATGTGACTTCCATCTGTGGTTGATAGCAACTTACTTAGAGCAAGACGATTCTCCATTAAACTCATCCACGAAGAGTGCTTATATGTATTCACATATATTATTTCTGTAGACTTAGAATTGTATGGTGGATCAATATAGGTGCATTTTACTTTTCCTCGGAATTTAGCCAGTATCGTATTCAGTGCCTGATAGTTCTCGCTCTTTATCAGCCACCCATCCAAAGAATTGTCTAAATCATCAAATAATCCTAAAATTTCAAGCTCCAAATCCTTGAAGTATTTTGTATCAATTGGTAGATATTGATATTTTTTGTTTAACTGCTTGCTCAAAGGTGCATTTTCCAAAATTTTACTTTTATCAAATTCTTTACCCACAATGCCTAATTCTTCCCATTCTTTTACCTGATTTTCAAATCCCTCATGCTCTAAGATTTTTTCTATAAGTTCAATGTTTTTTTCTGCAATCCTATCCAGCGTTATTACATAGTTAGAGTTCAAGGCAAACTTGGGTTTATTCCATATTTTAACCAGCTCATCTTCAAATTGTGAGATAAAGTTGACAATCTTAAATGCAATATCTTTCAAAACCTGCAGTTGTTTTATTCTCTTTTCTGTCCATTCACTTTCACCACTAAAAACATATTGATAAAGCCATATATTGAACTGCTCTTGCAAAAACTCCTTAGCATTTTTATTTATGAAATAATCAACTTCGCTTTGTTTCTCAAACACCCTAAATGCTTCTTCCAAAGTGTCTTCAGTAATTGTTACTCCTTCTTTCCTCAGATCTCTTAAAATATCATTAATCTTAGTTTTCCTGCCCCTCTCAGAATAAAGAACATTAAAGGCAATTACTCCATCATTTCTCTTCCCTTTAAGCTCATAAATAATTGCCCTCTTTTCATTTGCTTTTTTGTGTTCAAGCGTAGAAACATCAAAAAAGAATTTGACATCATCTACATCTACCTCCAAGTTTTTAAACAACCTATCGGTTTTGACGTAATAGAGCATATGTGTTTTCCAAAAAAGCATTACATCCTTATCGTCAGTGTATACTTTCTCATAAACATTTTGATAGATAGGTGTGTATCTGAAATAAATCGAACCACTTTCTGAAAAATAGCGGTTAAAGAAAGTGTAAAGTTTGTCAAAAAGCTCCTCTCTAAACTCAGGGAAGGGCTCTAATGCCTTATCTATATCCTTTTGAAGTTGGGGAAAGACACCTTCTTCATAATAGCGTGATTTAATCCTCATTAAATTGATATATCCAGATTCCCCTTCTACCCTTGCACCTATAAAGATGTCTTTCAGCGCATCATAAAATTTTTGTTCTTTACTCATACTTTTTACCCCTTTTTACTGTGGTATCAGGTATTTTATGCAATATTTCCGAAATAAAATAAATCCTGAACGATTAATCTTAAAAGCACCAAGTTGAGCTCAGCTCCACTAAGCACAAGCCTTTTGTGCCATGTTATATAAAGCGCCGTACCTCCTTTATTCACTTTTTCTCGTCTATTTTAAACATCAGAAGACTTGCCAGAAAAAGAAAATGAATAGCCCTATTACTGTCCATTGGGATGTTCTCATGGGCTTGCGGATTCCTTATAGCAGCCATAGCCCCCGAAAATATTTGCATATATCCTTGTTGTATATTTTTCCCTGTTGTAGTTGAAAGATCATCCAATACAATAATTGGATTTTGTGGTGAAAAAGCTTTATTCATTAAGTCAACACCATCATATTCTTGGCCAGTTTCCTCCTTAACTATAACTTTCACAATACTATTAATTTCTTTAAACGCTGCCTCAACTGAATCTGCAAAATGTTTTGCTTCAAAGCGACTTTTTGAGACTTCTACAATTTTAGGGTGTAACAAATCCCAGAATATATTCGAAATACCCGATCTTTGCTCGTTACTTTTTGTAATTCTTTTTTCATATTCCACATTCATTTTATCTAATGCATCTTCAAATATTTTCTTTTCCAATTCAATTTCCAGTTTATTTTCCCATCTATGATTACCTTTAATTGGCTTAAAACTTTTTATGATACCATTTTCCTTTAAAAATTTAGTGGCTTTCCATCTTATCTCACAATATTGGTCTCTTGTTGCTGGAGAATCTACTGGAAACAGCTGAGTAAACTTTATCCTATTTTGAAGTAACGGAATGATAATTTTATCAGGGGAAATATTCATCTCTGTCTTGATATCAAGCATCACATCATATATCCCAAGAAAATTATAATCATCCATTTCTTTAATCCACTTCATATTATTTATCCTTTTATATGCTTTTACTTTAGGTATAACATACCACATATCTTTGCCAAAATGTAACAATTCTACCTGAACCTACAAACCCTCCTCCTCCAACCACTCCTGCATCAAGAGATAGGCGAAGTAGTCGGCTTCTTTTTCCAATCCGGCGACAAAGCTTTTATGGTCTAAAAACACCGGGCGCAGATAGTTAGCGTGGTGAAGGAGAAAATGAGCTACCTCATGGAGAATAGTTTTAGCGCGCTCTCGGAAAGGTAGTTTCGAGTTTATGACGATATTTTTCCTGGTCGGATGTTTACCACAACCTCGTCGTATCCTTCAATGTTTGGGAACTTTATTTTATCCAGTTTCTTGTTAAATTCCTGATTTTCCTCTTCTTTTCTGTATCATGTTCTCTTATCTTATTTCTTATCTTGGATTTGGGGAAATTGCGCAGCACAAAGATAACAAATTGCTGGGGAATATAGGAATATTGCAATAGGTTTTGCGATTAATTTTAAGTTCGCCGAAGCGGTTAATAAGACAATTTAGTTGCTATTTCTTCTACACCTCCGCGCAAGGTATTCATTACCGTGCAGCCTCTCTCTCCTGCTTTTATTATTCTTTCCTTTTCTTCGTGAGTTAAATTACCGATTAGTTCCACTTCCATTTCTATTTTTTGCACCCGGGAAGGAGAAGAACCTAATTCTCCGTTGATTCGGGCGACTACTTCCTCCAGAGGAAAATTTTTGGTCTGGGCATAAGCAAAGACTGTTCCGGCAAAACAACTTCCTAAAGCAGCCAGCAAACACTCTACCGGCCAGTATCCTGCTTCGCTTTCTGCGCCTCTACTTTTAAATAAGATTGTCTCTTTTCCTATGTGGGCTTCGATTTTCCCTCTTCGGGCTACAAGCTCTACTTGAGCCATTTTTCTACCTCCTTACTTGGTTTTGAGATTAATGTTTAGTATCATTATACAATGGAACTCTATTTTAAGGATTAAATACTCTTTTATAGTGAAAAATAAAAAGGGGGCAAAATCATGAACAAAAAGTGGTGGCTACTTCTCTTAGTGACTATCTCTCTTCTTCTCCTTTCTGGTTGTGCTCAGGTAGAATTAGCAGTTAAAGTGGCTGGCGATGCTACTATTCCTGCTGCTCGTATTGCGGTGATAGTAAATGACACCACAGTTTTGAGCCAACTAAAAAAAGTAGCTGTGGATGAATACAAAAAGTTATCCGAGGAGGAAAGAGAGTTTGTAAAAGTAATGACCAAAGAAGATGCCCCTCCCTATATAGTGGCCTGGGAGTGGGATTTCCCTGACCAGGAAAAAGCTCAGGAGTTTACTCAACAATTCCTAGGTAGCACCGCTCGTCTTTCTAAAGATGGAGACCTGGTAGTTTTAGAGGCTAGCCTGGAAGGGAAAGAGCTGGATAATGTCTTGAATCAGTGGGGAGGGACTGCCGTAAAGCCTTTTCTAGACTCCATTACTCTTTTTGTTAAAGCTTATATGCCAGGAGAGATATTGAGCTATGTAGAGGGAGAAGTAGAGGATAAGGTCTGGCAGCAGGAGCTAAACCTGGGAGAGGTATATAAAAATAAACCCACAATAGACATCGAAGTGATTTCCCGCGATAAATAAAGGGAAGAATAAAAAACACCGGGGTGGGATGGCTCATCCCGGTGTTTGTAGAAATTTAAAAATCCGTTATTGAAATTCTTCTTTAATTTTTTGCTCCAATTCCCAGGGTATCAAGTAGGTATCCTGATAACGATACTCAATTTTTTCTCCATTTCTTACTGTAGTTTCTACGGTTAAGAGTCCTTCTTTTTCTCCCTTTCTCTCTAAGGAAACAATTTGCGTTTCCCAGGTTTTTTGCAGGGAGTTCTCCTTTTCTCCCCATATTTCACATATTAAGCTCTCTTCCTGGAGATAGGCAAAAATAACTACTTTCTGTGTAGGATAGAAGAATCGAAGGTCTTTACTCCCATAGCTTACCGCTGCGTCTCTTCCGGGGGGAACATAAGAGGTGGTTTCTGAATATCCGGAATGGGGATGACGTTCTAAAATTTGAGCTTCAGTGCCTAATAGAGCATTATATAAAGTAGAAGATACCTGGCATACTCCTCCTCCATAACCGGGAGATAGTCTTCCGTTAACCATTATATTGGTTTCGAGGTAACCATCCTCTTTTTCTGCTCTGCCTACTATGTTGTTGAAGGAGAAAATTTCTCCTTTTTCTAATATGTAACCGTTGATGGAAGAAGAGGCCTTTTGAATATTATAAACTGTGGGTTCGTCTTTACCTTCAAGGGAAGTTTGATAACGGGCTAATAGATGAGGGGTTCCCAGTTTTTCAAGAATAATGGAGGTGTCAATTTTCGGCTGCAGGAGTTGAAAGGTAGTGAGAGTTATTTCTTCTTTTCCCCGGGAGAGAGCTTCTCGGAGCTCTAATATTGCTCTTTCCTCATCAAGCCTTTTCCCTTCCCGGGAGGGAATTACCCTTTTTTCCTCTAAGCGAGCGTCTTCTGGGGTAGAATAAGTTTTTTGAGCTAAGTCATCCAGGAGGCTTTTGACCTTTTCTTCATCCCAGGAAAACATAAGGGGAACTGTTTCTCCCTCTCCTTTGAGGATAAACCTTTTCATTGCCTCAATGTTCCAGGAAATTCCCAGTTCTTTTTTATTGAGGGAAATGGTTAAACCATTCACTTTAAGGGAGAGAGGAGATTCCAACCACCTCTCTTCCATTATCTCTAAAAAAGAGGATAGCTCGCTTTTTTTAAGGTCGCCTAAGTCAACACCTAATAGATTGCCTTCAATTGGCTGAGAGCAAGAAGAAAGAAACAAAGATAAAAGTACTATTTCTGTAATTAATAAGATTAGGTGCCATCTACGGAGCATGGTTATTTTCTAATACTTTTCTTTAGAATTCACGGGGTAGGAATTTCTTCTCTATTTTCTTCTTTACCATTCGCTTCCGGAGAACTCTGAGGAGCGGTGTCGGCCTCTGGAGATGAGCTTTCTACGGCTATCTGCAAGGACTCAGCTATGGTAATTTTACTTTTCTCCCGCAACTCAGCCACTAGATGGTTAACTTTGACTCTTTTTTGCTCTTCTTTTAAAAGCTTTTCTATGTTTTCTTTTACCTCTTCATATTTTTTTTCTTCCTGGGGCTTAAACTCTATTATCTGATAGATACAGTAGTGCTCTCCCACCTTAATTACAGGAGTAATAGCCAGAGGTTTGTCCTTGAGAGGAGCGAGAACTTCTTTTACCTCGGGAGGCAAGGTAGTTTCACTCACCCATCCTAAGTCTCCTCCCTGAGAAGCATAGGAATCTTGAGAATTATCTTTAGCCAGCTGGGCAAAATCTTCTCCTACATACAAACGTTTTAAGACTGCCTCGGCCTCTTCTTGAGAAGAAAAAGTCATCTGCCGCAGGTGATATTGAGGAGGAGTGGTGAAAAGGGATTTATTTTCTTCATAGTATTTTTGTATTTCTTCTTCTGGTATGGTGATTTCTTCTGCCAGGCTGTCTTCCAGTTTTTGAATCATCAATTCTCTTTTTATGGCTTCCCGCAGAGCAGCGAGATTGAATCCCTGGTATCCTAAATATCTTCGAAAATCTTCTTCAGAGGGGAATTGGGCCTTGATAAGTTCTATTTGTTCTTCTATTTCAGAAGAGGAAACCTTAATTCTTCTCGATTTGGCTTCCTGGTAGAGAAGCTCGTTTTGAATCAGGTTTTCCAGTATTAAACGGCGCAAGAAAGTTATAGAATTTTCGTCCATCTGGTTGAGAGTTTTAGAATCGTACTGAGAAATTAGATTACGAAAGGCTTGGTCCAGTTCATAAAAAGTGATAGCTGTACCATTGACTGTAGCTGCTACTGCCTGGTTGCCTCCCCCTGAGCGGCGAGAACCGTAACCGTAATAAATAGTTACAGCAAAAGCTATTACCACAATTATGAGTATTACATCTAAATGCTTGCGCAAACTTCTCAACATTCAGTCCACCTCTGTGACTTCTAAGTTTTTAACATCTTTAGAATACTACTCCATTAGTTCATTTTCTGTCAACTGCTTAGGGGCTTTTGTGTGGTTATTCTGTGATAATGTCACCTTTAAAACTCTTGAAAAGCTGCTTCTTTAGTAGCAGAATGAAAGACTAATAGGACAGCTTGCGGTGTCCCCCTCCTTATCATCGTAAAAAGCGAAGTGCTCCGCGGCGGTCTCTCTTTTTTGTCACCGCGAGGCCCGTGACAGCTTCTTGGGTGGATTATGTGTAGGAAAAACGAAAAAGAATAGTCTGTGGCGCTAAAAACAAAAGGCAAACAAAAAAACATGAAAATGCAAAAACCACTGGAAGAGGAAAACAGACAGCCTGCAGCGTAAGATTAAAAGACTAAAAAACCTAAAAAGCAAAGACCGCTGGTGGGAAAACCATCCACCATATAAAGGGAAAAGAATTCCCCT
>NZ_JAAYFP010000066.1:0-3722 GCF_012728195.1 Candidatus Sordicultor fermentans | reverse complement strand
CTATAGGATTGTACTAACTGGAGATAATAAATGGGTTTTTCTTTACTTCCCCCTCTGGTTCTTTTGATGAACATTTCTCTACCCCTCTTCTCTTTCTTTTACTACATAATAGCTATATACAATACCTAATGTCAATAGAAAAACATAAAAATATCACAAAATAATGCCACTACAAAATAATGAAAAAATGAGAGATAGAAAAACAGAATGTAGATTTATCAAGGGTTTCAGAGATTAAAGGAGTTAAAAAGAGGGAGAAACTGTCAAAGTCGGGTATAGTTAACCCCCGGAATAGATATTTTTCGTTATTTTCCCTCTGAAGTTAAACCAGAATCAGTAAACTCCAGAAACTCTTGAATTACTTCGCTCTTTAGCAAGCGTCAGGGTAGCTCTCAATGAGGAGAGAAGCGGAAGTAAACCAAATCTCCATCTTTTATTTCATAGTCTTTACCTTCCTGGCGAATCCTTCCTTCTTCCCGGGATTTTCCCCATGAACCAATAGCTACTAATTCCTCATAGTTTATAACTTCGGCCTTAATAAATCCCTTTTCCATATCGGTATGTACTTTACCTGCAGCCTGGGGGGCTTTGCTCCCTCGGAGAAGTTCCCAAGCTCGCAATTCCTTATCTCCAAAAGTATAAAAAGTAATCAAGCCTAAGAGTTGGTAAGCTTCTTTCACTACCAGATTTAATCCCGTATCTTCAATACCAAATTCCTGGATAAATACTTTTCTTTCTTCAACAGGAATCTCTTCTAACTCCTCTTCCAATTTAGCAAAAACTGGTATTATCTTTTCTCCGCTTTCTTCCAGTTCCTTTTTAACCTCCTCAAAAAGATACTTACTGCTTTCACTTTCGTCCAGATTAGCCACATAGATAAGAGGTTTTAGAGTTATGAATTGGTAAGGTTTCAATATTTCTTTTTCTTCTTCCTTGAACTCTAAAAAGCGAAGTGGTTTACCTTCTTCTAACCAGCGTTTTCCTTTTTCTAGAACTTCTTTTTCCAGTTTTAACCGTTCATCTTTAACTTTTCTGGTTAAATCTTGCAATTTCTCCAGTCGACGCTCCATAATTTCTAAATCCGAAAGCATCAACTCCAGATCCACTATTTCTTTATCCTGCAAGGGGTCAATTTTCCCCAGGGCATGAGGTACCTTTTCATCTTGAAAAAACCTGATTACCTCTATTACCGCATCTACGCCCCTGATATTACTCAAAAACTGATTGCCCAGACCTTCCCCTTTGCTCGCTCCTTCTACCAGGCCAGCCACGTCTATGAACTCGATGGTGGCGCTCACCACTCGAGGAGGATTTAAAAGAGAAGCTAAAACCTCCAGCCGCTCGTCAGGAACCTCTACTATTCCCACGTTGGAATCAATAGTGCAAAAAGGATAACTGGCTACCGGTGCTTTAGCTTTCGTCAAAAGATTAAAAATAGTGGTTTTCCCCGAATTAGGTAAACCCACTATACCTACTTTAAGACCCATGCTCTATGCCTCGATAATACTTTCTTGGGGTTTTAGACGATGTCCTTTTCGGTAGATTTCCCGAATTTTTCCTTCCAGTTTCCGTCGGGAAACCATCACAAACCTATCACAGCCCATACACCTCAAGCCAATATCCACCCCTACTCTGACCACCTTCCATTCCTTACTTCCGCAAGGGTGGGCTTTTTTCAAAGTCAAAATATCACCGATTTCCAGCTTAATTACCGCCAAAATCGTCCTCCTTACTCACCAAAAGTCTCCATACTCACTATTTTTTCCCAGGGTCGACGAGAAGTGGCTTGAGGGATTTTTACCGGGTATCCCATAGGAACTATTGCTACAACTCTCACCTCGGGAGGAATCTCGCAAATTTCTTTTACTTTTTCTTCATCGAAATCCCCTATCCAGCAAGTTCCCAGACCTCTATCCCAGGCCGCCAGCAAAAGATGAGTAACAGAAATAGCTACGTCTACCGGCCAGCTTTCCATATACCCACCAATAAAACCACCTCTTCCTGTAGCACAGGCAATAATAACCACAGGAGCTTCTCCCACAAACTCTTGACCGCCTGCTGCTTGAGCAATCAGTCTTTTTTTCTTATCACTTTTTATCACTATAAACTTCCAGGGTTGGAGATTACTAGCCGAGGGAGCCAAACGTGCTGCTTCCAATATTTCTCTCAAATCTTCCTCTTCCACTTCTTCTGCTCGAAATTTTCGAATGCTTCTTCGAGTCTGTATCAGTTCCTTAAAATCCATAGATATCTACTCCTCTCTCCTATGTTCACAAGAGTAAAGCTTATAAAGCTACAAACCCTCTTGCACAATTCAGCTAACAATCCTCATCATTAGAACAGCGAGGAATCCTTATTTCCGTATAGGGTCTCAACTTTAGAGGGTCCTCAATAACATCCTTGTTGGCTTCCATAATCAAAGGCCATTTTCGTCCATCTCGGTAATAACGACGGGCAATATCCCATAAATTATCCCAGGGAAGAATCACATAGGAAGTGTACTTCTCCGCTTCTTCCAGTTGAGCAGTCAGTTCGGTTATTTCCCTTTGCAGAGCTTCTATCTGAGCGTTTTTCTCCTCTAATTTCTGGTTCAAATCTGCTATAGCCTTTTCTTTTTCCACTTTTTCTCCTTCTAACTCTTCAATTTTTTCCCAGGACCCTTTTTCTTCTCTCAATTCTTCTAACTCCTGATCTATTTTAAGCATCTCTTCCTGTTTTTTACTTAACTCTTCTTCTAACTCCATTTTCTCCTCAGCTAAAGTTTTTATCTCTGCAGACAATTTCTCTTTACTCTCTAAGGGTTCTTCTACCAATAATACTTCTTCCCCTCCCATCCCGGAAGAAAAAACAACGCTTTCCTCTGAAGTTTCTCCATCTTCCTCTGTGGTAGAAGTTACAGAGTGGCTAATCTCCAGGGTTTGCTTTTCTTTATTCAGTTCTTTCCTCATCTCTTCTATTTTCTCTTCTATTGAATCAATCTTGGCCTCCAGCTCTTCCTTTAAAACATTCTGACTGAAATTGCTCACCTCTTCTAATCTCTCAGAGAGCTGGGATAAAGAAATTTTCAAGCTTTCCCAGGCATCCTGGCTCTCTTTAGACCAGTTAACGCTATAGGTTTCAATTTCCCTCAAACGTTCCTCCGCTGAATTTAGAAAAGTGGTTAATTCACTAACTTGTTTGTTTATTTCACTAATGGATTGCTCCATTAATTTCTGGTAATCTGCCAGCTCCTTCTCCCACAAAAGAATTTCCTCTTCTAATTTACTCAGCCTTTCTTCCCCTTCTTGCAAAGCTCGATCTTTTTCTCCCTCGAGACGAACAAGCTCTCTCTTTAATCTTTCCCCCTCTTCTTGCAGAATATTTATTTTCTTTTCCCACTCCTCCAGCTCGCTTCTATCCGGTAACTCCTGTTTAATACTTACTATCTTGGCCTCAATGTCCTCAAGAGTTGCTTCTTGCCAGTTATTGATATCCTCGCTTATTACCTGCCACTTGCTATCCAACTGAAGAGAAATATTGTTTAGCTCATCTTCCACTGAGGATAAACTCTGCTGCAAGGTATCAATGGTTTCCTTGAGCTCTTCTTTCTCCTGAACTAAGAGGCGAAGAATATCCTCCGCCTCTTTTCCCTGATTTTCCAGAAAAATTATTTTCTCTTCCAGAGATGTGGTTTCTCTTTCTAAAAGAGAACGTACATCTTCTATCTGTTGAGATTGCTGAGT